>VGJA01000056.1 GCA_016867655.1 Candidatus Altarchaeales archaeon
CAAGGCGAGAACGAATACAACGACATGCGCGCTGTGTTTTACAACAAGAATGTGTCCCAAGGCGAGAATATTGCGGTGAACTTCACCAAGGACGTCAGGTTTGAGCCTGACATGTCTGACAACATTGTTGTCAACGCCAACACTGTGATAAGTTTGCGTTTGGTTGAGGAATCTGGGGTGCAGCTTACTGGAAGTTCAGGCTGGATGCCTTATCTGTATCTCCACTATTCGAACAACACTTATTCCGGGTTCAGCGTGCAGTTGAACTACAGCAATTCTTCCAGCAAGTTTGTGGGAACCATGAACATAAGCCAGTCCGGGGAGTATAACGCGAAATACGTCGCTGAAAGGGAGGGCAGCCCATACAGGTTTAGAATGACTTCAACTGGAAACATTATTTCGGTTTCTGGCTTGAGCATAACAGTAAACCTCGGTAGGGAGGACAGGTTTATGCTGGGCGAGAATGTGAGCGGAACGCTGCAGGTTAAATACCCCGGCAACGGCAGTCTGATTGGGAACGCCACTGCAAACGTCACCATACTCAGGATGGTCCACGAGACCGGCGACCGTGTTGAGATGGAGGCTTTAACTTCAGACATAACCAATGGTTTGGGGAATTTCACTTTCAGCACTGGCAACTATTCTGGCGGGGAATACTTGATTAGAGTGGTCGTCAACATGCCTGGCTACTGGAGCCAGACATACAGGTGGTTTTCAATGCAGACTCTCAGCGTCACTGGAGAGGGAAGCCACAGCGCGGACATCGGCAGCGTGGTGTCTGTGACAGTAACAGTCAAAAACATGAGTTCGAGTCCTGTGCCGGGGGTGACTCTTGAAACCTACTTGCGTGAGGACCGCAGTTGGACCAGCATTTCAGCGAGAAATGTCACGACAAACGCCAGCGGAGTTGCAACCGTGAATTATACAATGGAGTCCAGCGGGAATTTCAACATTGAGGTTATTGCAAAGAAGGACGGCGATGAAGGGAGATACTACCACTGGCTGCAGGTCCAGGGGTTGAGCGTCAGCATCGGCAAGGAGGGCGGCCCGCCAGTGATAGTTCCAGACGGAAGGGTGAACATGACTGTTTCAGTTGAATACAAGAACGGCAGTGCTGTGGAGGAGGGGCTTTTGGTGTATTTTGAGTTGAGAGACGACGAAACCTGGGATTTGATGGATACTTTCCCTGCGACACAGGAGAGCGGGAGCAAATACAAGGCAGAGATAACCGCTCCTGCCGTGGAAGGCGCTTACATGCTCAGGGCTATCGGCCAGAAGGATTCACTGCAGGGCGAAGACGGAATGCCTTTGACTGTAAGCCAGCTTTCAGTTGATTTGATGCCTGATTCCTGGGATAAAAACCCGGGAGAGAGCATGCTGTTGAATGTGAGGGCGAGGTATGCTTTAAACAGCACTCCAGTTGACGGTGTCACTGCAACTGCCGAAGTTCACAAGGACTTCAGCTGGGAGGTTGAAGTGTCCAACTCAACCAACATGAGCAACGGCGTGGGCAACATACTGCTGCAGCCTCCTGGAGGAGCCTGGTCTGGAGGCTTCCACCCCGTAGAGGTGTCTTTCAGCGGGTTCACGGGCTCGTTCTTCATCGGATTCATAACGCAGAACACGAACATCCAGATTAACCTCACGCCAGAGCAGCCTGCGGGGGGATACGCCTCCACAGACGTTTTTGTGGTTGAGATAAACGTCACTGACTCTACCACAAACCAGAGTGTGAGCGGCGGCGTTGACTTGTTCATAAACTCTTTTGTGGACGACATCTACAAGCAGTGCACTCTGGTCAACGGGCTGTGCAACGTTTCAATTGACCTGGGCAGCGATTTTGAAGGAGGTAATGCAATCGGAGGAGACTATAATGTGGAGGTGTTCACCTTCGGGGACGGCATTGCCGGCAACAGCAGGAAAGAATTCACAGTCCAGGGTCTTGTAGTGGACGTCATCACAAACAAGCCGTCTATGCAGAAGTATCTCCCAGGAGAGAATGTGAGCGCGACAGTAACAGCAACGTATGTCAACGAAACCGATGTTGCGTCTGGAGAAATAGTGTGCGATGTTGTTGAGCCCATGGAGAGGGAATTCGAGATTGAAGCCAACGGCACGCTTTCAAACGGAACAGGAGGTGTTTCATTCAACACAACGGAACTGTCACAAGGATTCTATGTTTTAGTCTGCGATGTCACTTCCGGGACAATATCCGGGCAGGGCAAGTATCCCCTTACTGTTTCGGCAATGGACGTCAGAGTGTCAACAGACAAGAAGACTTACCTTCCAACCGAGAATGTGACTGTGACTGTAAACGCCACTTTGAACACTGTCAAGGTGAACGGCTCTGTTGACACAACCGTCTTTGGGCCGCACAAGGAGCATTATAGCTCTGGAACGATGGTAAACGGCGACTATGAGAAGGTCATGGACCTTGTGAGCGAATACGGCGGCAGCGTTCCGACTGGAGACTACTTTTGGCTGGCCAGCGTGTCTTCCGGCAGCGACATAGGCAGCCAGTGTCTCTCTTTTATGGTCCAGAGCATGCAGATAGCTGCAACATTCAACACAACTGCGGAGTTTGACCCGGGGCAGGCTTATAGCCTGACCTTCAATGTCACAGACAGTGGACTGGCAGTGGAGAACGCCACGGTGAGAGTCAACTTGGTCAACCCGAGGGTAGGCATTGTCAGCACAACATCAAACACGACCAATGCAAGCGGAATCTACGTGCTTTCATCAACCGCCCCGTTGGATGAAGGCAGCTATGTCTATTTGGTTGCGATAACCAGCGGCGATGATGAAGCTATGGATGAAGTTCCCTTCAGAGTCAAAGGAAACACGGCAACGGTTGTCATGCTGGACAGCAGCGGAAACTTCAGGAATATTTTCTCGAGCAATGAAAATGCGACAATCAGGGTTAATTTGACGAACAGTGCCGGTAGTCCAGTAAATGCAACAGTCAAACTGAAGATACTTGACGCCAGGACTGTTCCGGTTTACACAGACAGTTCGTATTTAATCGCGCAGTCCAGAGACTTGTCTTACAATGTGACAGGGCTTTCCGGCTGGTATTACGCAAACGTTTACACTGCAAGCGATGCCGAAATAGGCTCGGGAGCATTTAGGGTGATAGCATGAAAAAAGCATTGGCATTACTCACACTGGTGTTGTTGGTGGCCTCCGTTAGCGCGCAGCAGACCGAGACCTTCAGCTTTACCATAACGACCTCGATGTCCAGCGCAGCTACGATAGGAAACTCCTTCACGGTAACGCTCACAGCCTCCAGAAGCTCCGGCACAGGCTCAATAACATGTTCCATAGACTACGACACAACTGCTTTTGTTTTAAGCGGGAGTGCAAGCCAGGGCCCCTACACTTTAAGCAGTTCGAACACAAACCAGCAGGTTTCTTGGACACTGCAGGGCAACAAGACTGGGACATACAACATTGACACCGAATGCCACGGCAGCAGCATATCCAGGTCTACCTCAAACTCGGTGTCAATAACCGCTCCGCCGGACTTGACGTTGACTCTGACTCCAGAGCCGTCGACAGTCTACTCCGGGAAGAGCTTTAATTTAACGTTTAGGATTGTGAACAATGGAGGAGCTGTGGAGGGCGCTTCTGCGGTATTGAGTTTGCCTTCAGGTTTGTCCACCAGCGGCAACACCACTCAAAATCCGACAATAGGCGCTTTGGATACTGTATTGGTGAGGTGGGTTGTCAACACTTCCGGCAGCGGAACCAAGTCAATAAACGTCTCGTTTACTGCAAGCAACGCTCATTCTGAAGCCAAGACTGCTTCTGTTGTCATTTCTGCAAGCAAGTTGGGCAGCAACATGTATTGCGAGGGCAACGACTGGTGTGGCTCAGGAAACTGCTCCAACAGCTTTTGTAGAGGAGAAGGAACCACGACCACAACAACCACTACGACCACGACCACGACAACCACGACAATAATCAACTGCCAGCGGGATGCCTGCAGTCCGTCAAGGCGATGTGGCCATGGATATGGAGACTGCGACACAAACAACGACTGCGCTGCAGGAACAGCCTGCACCTACGACGAAGGGTTTTCATATGGATGCCCAAGATGGGTGGACGTCTGCATTTCAACTGTGACAACCACGACCACAACAACAACTTCTATAAGCACGACAACCACTACCACAACAACCACCACCACTTTAACGCCAAGCCTGCCTCAATGCCACATGCACAGATGCACTCCAGTAAGCCCGTGCACCTCCGGCTATGGAGACTGCGACAGCAACAACGACTGCGCTGCAGGAACAGCCTGCACCTACGACATCGGGTTTTCATACGGATGCCAAAGATGGGTGGACGTTTGCGTTTAGATGGTTTTCACGGTTTCCCGAGGTTTTCCCCTTGCAGGGATTCATGCCTTGGGCATGAACAGTTTCCTGTTTTCAGTTTTCACAGTTTTTCTAAGTTAGACCCTACATTTAGGTTTCCGGTTTTCAGGATAGTGGAATTGCTTTAGAACTTAGAAATTATTTTCTATTTACCTTTCTTGTTGCAATAAGGTCTACTCCAGTGTTCCCAACATTTTTTATTATGACGTCGCCCATCTCCACCGGCGCTTTCACTCTCGCCTTCTTTATGACATTCATCACTTCCTTTATTCTGGTTTTAGGCACTGGGTTTTTGGTTTTAACGCTGACTAAAGGAATTTCCCCCTGGGTTACTTTCACGCTGGAAGTTATCACTCTTTCTGGATTGGAAACTTCTTTTACAGTATATTCATAACCTTTTTGGCATGCATGTCCCTCAACCTTCAGACTGCCTGCACTGCCGGAAACCCTGATTCTACATCCATTGGGACATATTATGCACACCAAATTTCCGTCAATCTTGGACATGAACATTCAACCCCCTTGTATTCTCAACTTCCTTCCGAGTTAAAGCAAGCCGTATCATCTCGGCCGGATTCAACTGTCTAAGAAAGACTTTCTTCACAATCTTGCTTCCATCGCTCACAACGATATTCTTGTTTTTGCACGGACTTGAAACCCTTAAAGAAATTGAAAAATCACTTTTTCCGGAGTAATACTGCGGCACAACCTGTCTTACGCCATTTCCTGGACGGGTTTTCAAGTTTTCACGGGTTTTCGGTTTTCGGTCTTCGATTTTCCGACGACTGGAGACTGGAGACTGGGAACCGTTCGTGCCTATGGCACGAATCCCTGATAAGGGGGAAACTGGAAACCGTAGTATATATTCTGCAGCGTGCAAGCCTGCATTCTCTGCTTCAAGGCAGGTCCAGTCCACCAGGTCATGCACTTGCAGTGAATTGCCTGCCGAGTATATTCCTTGGACTGAAGTTTCGTTGAATTCGTTGACTGTCGGCCCTGAAGTGACTGTGTCGATTTCAACTCCTGCTTTTTCAGCCAATTCGTTTTCAGGAATCAATCCGACTGAAAGCAGTAGTGTGTCGCATTCAAAAGTTTTTTCAGAACCCTTGATTGACTGGAATTTTTCATCCACTTTTGCTATCACCACTGCTTCAACCCTCTTACTGCCTTTTATTTCAACGATAGTGTGGCTTAGGTATAACGGTATTTCAAAGTCTTCAAGGCATTGAACAATATTCCTTTTCAGACCATTGGAGTAGGGCATGATTTCAACCACAGCCAGCACTTTTGCGCCTTCCAAAGTGAGCCTGCGGGCCATAATCAAGCCAACGTCTCCGGAACCAAGGATAACTATTTTTCTGCCCGGCATATAGCCCAGAAGGTTTATCAAGTTTTGAGCGCAGCCTGCGGTATAGACTCCAGCCGGCCTTGAACCTGGAATTTTAATCATTTCTCTGGTGCGTTCCCTGCAGCCTGTCGTAAGGATTACTGCCTTAGCCTTTATTTCAAGCAGGCCTTTCGGGCTTATTACAGTCAAAGTTTTGTCTGGCTTCAATTCTGAGACAGTGGAATCCAGAAGGCATTCAATCTTCATTGACTCTACTTTTTCAATGAATTTGCTCGCATACTCCGGGCCGGTATAAGCTTTCTTGAACAATTCAAGACCGAAGCCGTCGTGAATGCACTGGTTTAATATTCCCCCCAGCCTGCTGCCCCTCTCTATCATCAGTATGTCTTTTACTCCGGATTCCCTGGCTTTAACCGCTGCTGCAAGGCCTGCAGGGCCTCCTCCGATTACCACCAAATCTTTCTTAATCATTCTCTTAGTTTGCACGAACAGATTTTGCTCCCAACTCCTTTAAGAGTGAAATCCAGGTTTCCAGCCAACTCCATTATTTTCGGCATGCAAAAGCTGCCTTGACAGCGTCCCATGCCTGCTCTGGTTCTGATGCGAATTCCCTTCAGAGTTCTTATACCCAACGGATTGTTCAAAGCATCTATTATCTCTTTTCGGGTTACTTCCTCGCACCTGCAGACGATTACTCCGTAATCAGGATTCTTCTTTATCAATCTAGCTTTCTCATCCTTGGAGAGTTCGCTGAATCTTATCCTCCTCTTCCTTTTTGGATTGTATTTCAGATTCTTCTGCAATTTCACATGACTGCCAATCATTTCTCTAACTTTGCTTGCAAGCACCGGCGCGGCAGTCAAGCCAGGAGACTCAATGCCCAAGAGATGTATGAATCTTTCTGGATTTTCTTCAACCACAAAATCGCCTTCATTAAGGCTTCCAGGCTCAATCAACTTAGCCCTCAAGCCAGAGTATTCATGGATAATGTCCTTTTGCTTTAATTCAGGCACCAGTTTTACCGCTTCTTA
>VGJA01000057.1 GCA_016867655.1 Candidatus Altarchaeales archaeon
ATCTCTGAAATCTCAGTGGTCAACCCTACTGAACCCTTGTCAACTGAAGACCTGTAGTACCCAAGGCAGATTAGGACAATCAGGCCTATCGCAAAGACAGAAGAAAGGACAATCGAAGAATACTCAGCCAACATGGCCAAAGAAGTACCCAGCAAAGATATAAGAATAAAAGTCCTGGCTCCAGCCACGCCAATCTCGTTGGAAAGGGTCTTCTGCCTTTCAATACCAACCAACGCCCCAATTCCAAGAGAAAGCAAAAAACCGTAAACCGTAGAATAATCCACCATACGAATAAACTAGGAGCAGGATATTATATATCAAAATGCATGTTCTTATAACTCCAACTTATCCCCTCCAAAAAAAAAACCGAAAACGGTGTTCGAATCCCCAACTGTAGGGTTCGAATCCCTTCAGTACAAAAACAAAAACCAGACACCTGCGACGCTAAATATACTATGATCGCCCCAGTCGGGATTTCCCCCTTGCGGGGATGCACCATCATATAGCATGTGATGGGTGCACAAAATGTTCGAGTCCCCACTTTGTTATGTGGCGACGCAATGCGATTTTGTTTTTAACATTGGATTTTGCGTATGTATCGGATTTGCTTATTTATAAGCTATCCGATATATAACTAACCATGTTGATGGATAAACGATTATACAAGCGTGTGACCATAAAGAAAAAAGAGCTTGATTCTCTTAGGCCGCTGCCTAAGAGCGCTCTCGAAAGGCTTAGAAAGCAGTTCGCCATAGAACTAGCCTACAACTCAAACGCCATAGAGGGAAACTCTCTGACTCTGAGTGAAACAAGGCTCGTCATCGAGGAGGGAATCACCGTAAAGGGAAAACCTTTGAGAGAGCATTTTGAGGCCTTGAACCACCAGAAAGCCTTTGAGCTTTTAGAAAGCTTTGTCAAGGAAAAGAGACAGTTATCTGAAGAGCTTATCAAAGAGATTCACAAGGCCATCCTGTCGGGCATTGACGACGAATACGCCGGCAGATACCGCGACATAAACGTGCGAATCATAGGAGCAGTCAAGAGCCCGCCCCGTTTTGAGAAAGTGCCAAAAAGGATGCGGGAGTTTGTGAGATACATCAGCAAAAATCCAGAAAAACTAAACATTCTGGAGATGGCTGCAGCAGTACACTACTGGCTTGTTGAGATACACCCTTTTTCAGACGGAAACGGCAGAACCGCAAGACTCATAATGAACCTCTACCTAATGCGTCACGGCTACCCTATCACCATGGTGCTGAAGGTAGACCGCAGGAGATACTACGACCGCCTGAAAAAAGCAGACCTTGGAAATAGGAAACCCTTCACAGAGTTCATCGCAAGAAACATAGAGCGAAGCCTCGACTTATACTTGGACTCCTTCAAAAGCGGCAGCGAATACATCAGCCTGGCGCAGGCAGCCAAAGGCACCCCATACACCCAAGAATACCTAAGCCTTCTGGCAAGAAAAGGACGAATAGAAGCCATCAAACTAGGCAGAAACTGGCTCATAAAAAAAGAAGCACTGGAAGAATACACAAAAACAAAAGAAAAATAGAGTGTATGGCCACGGCTCAATTAATTTTTAACCTAAACTTCATACTTTTGTGCCCATACAAACCGAACATTTTGTTCGAATCTCTAGGGAGGATAATTTTCCAGACCATAAATCGAACAGCAGCGACGTTGTTATATAAGTCTCGCCCCAGTCGGGATTCGAACCCGAGTCGGAGCCTTTCTGTGAACCCTTTTTGCTCGCCTTGCGGCTCGCAAAAAGCGCTCCCGGAAAATACCCTTTGCTCCGCAAAGGGTATGTGTCCCCTTTGGGGACCCCGCCTTCGGCGGGTTTTCGGTATTAGTCCGGTTAATACTTCCAAAGTATCTCTGGAAGTATTTTCCCGACAGGGCTCCATGATAGTCCGCTACACTACTGGGGCAGCCGCAAAATCGGCTGGCGCTTTGGGGGTTTCGCCTCGCATGGCTCGGCTCAAGCCCCCTGGATTGGTTGTAGGAATATTATTGGTGTTTTAGTATAAAAAATGGGTTTGAGAGATTGTTTTGTCTTCTTTATTTTTCTTTAGAGTATTCTAATATAAGTTAGTCGCAATACATTACAATGGCCAAGTATTATGTAGATACTAACATTTGGCTGGATCTCCTGGAATCCAGAAACAGTTTCCTGAAACCCTATGGAGAGTTTGCATTCCAGTTCTTCAAAAAATGTTTGGAAAGAAAAGACTTGGTTTTATATTCACAGATTGTTCTGGATGAGCTTACGCTAAGACATAGCTTGGAAGATGTTGAAAAGCATTGTTTTGGGCTTTTCCAAAGAACAAATTTGTTGGAATTCGTGCCGGCTGCTGAATGGCAAAAGAATGAGGCAGTCAGGATAGCGCTAAGTAGAGGTGTTTCGAAAAGCGATGCTGTGCATGCTATTTTAGCGAGAGATAATAACGCAGTAGTCATAACCAGAGACAAACATTTCAACCTGCTTCAAGACATCGCAAAGTCTCTCAGTCCAGAGGAGGTTTGTTGAATCTAGCTGCAAATTTTTTGAATCCTTCTTCCCGCATTTTCTCGTATTCTTCTTCGGTTGTTTGCTTGTGTTTGAATATTCCGTATGCTTTTCGGAGTTTTTTTATGTCTTGTTTCAGCTTGTATTCTTCCACTTTTTCGCGCAATGCGTTTCTGATGAATTCAGTCCGGTTGGAAAAGCCGAATTGTGTGTAGATTTCGTCCACCTGGGTTAGCAGGTCTTCAGACAGTTTTATGTTGACCAGTTTCATTGTATATACACTGTGTATATATGGGCGCGCATGTTAAAAAGGTGTTTTTTAAGGTTGCGTGTTCAATTTGTTTTTGGGTATGAGGCTTGCTTTCCTGTTTATGCTAGCTGTCTTGGCTTCAGGCTGCTGTTGCTGCTGTGACGTTCCTAAGTATCTTACTGTCAACACTTTGGCTTATGAAACGGGAAACATCTCAGCGTGCTATGGCTTGGACGAAGGTTTTTTCAGGGAAAACTGCTGCGACGGCGTGGGAATGCTTTTGAACGCTTCTTTGTGCGAGATGGCTTTAGACGACGCGTGCAGGGACAGCTGTTTCACGGCCCTGGCTGACGAGTCAGGCAACATCAACTTTTGCAGGGAAGTCAGAGAAGACTTCAACAAAAAGTGGTGCTATAGCAGATTAAACCAAACGGGAGGCTGAAGTTTCTTGGAGGGGTGGGTTATCCTGCTTTTTTAGTTGGAGATTGTATGTTATATTCATATGACTAAGCTTCTTTACAGAGGTCAGGAGCAGGCGTATGTAGATGAAGGCAGGGATTCGCTGCAGAGGTTGAGAGAGATTAAGGTGAAAACTACTGTGGCTGACGTTGATAAGACTCGCAGGCTTTGCAGTATTTTTTACAACCCCTTCCGGAGTCTTGCAGAGGCAGGCGTGTTTGAAGGAGTTGGCCGCGTTTTGGTCTGCGGCTCCAGCAATCCGGGGGAGGTTGGCGCCCTTCTTCTTCTCGCTGAGGATCTTAAACTTGATTTTACTGTGACTGGCGTTGAGGTGAAGCGCGACTCGCTGCTTCATTCTGCCATGTGGCTTGACTCGCATTTCAGGGACAACAAGGTTGTTTTAATCCAAGGTGACCTGCTGAATTTGAGCGCCTTGAGGAGTGAGAACAAGCTTAAGCCTTGGGACCTCATGGTCGACCAAGGTATAGGGCCTCTTGAGATGACGCTCGCGGACTTGGGGTTGGAGAAGGCGAAAACGCTGCTGAAAGAATACGCCAGCACCCTGACTGAGCGTGGAAGGCTTGTGGTTGACGAATATTCTGACGTTCCGTACCTGAGTTACGATCGAAAAAAGTGGGTGGTGCTCACCAGACAGCTGGATGCCTTCTTAGAGTCGGGCGAGTGTCCATTCGGAGGGGTTGCTGAAATAGGCAGTATGACAGTCTACAGGAAGAAGTAAAGCCATGTTTTTTATTTGACGTGTTCTACATTGGGCATGTTTTGGAATTGTCGGTCGCCGGTCAGGAATTTTATGTTTCTTTGTTGGGCTAGGGTGTAGCCTATGCAGTCCACATAGGAGAGGTTCTTGTTTTTTAGTGTTTGTTTGAGTTCCATGGCCTTTTTTATCGCATCGTCGTCTATTTCAATCGCGTATTCCGCAAATTCCTGATAGTATTTTTCGGCCGTCTTTTTGCCGTATTTGAGGAGCAGGCCGTAGTATAGTTCCATCAGGTTCAGCTTCGTTGTTATGGCGGCCACGCCGGCTGTGTATTTTTTGTATGCAGGATTCCCGGAGATTATTTCATGTAGCGCGTAGGTTTCGTAGAAGTAGGTTTTCAGTTCCATCCCTGTCTCACCAAGTCTTTGAATTCCTGCGCTCCGGTTTTTGCTTTCAGCGTTCCGAAGGTTTTTTGGAAGTTTGCCTCCTTTACGACGTCTATCAAGACTTTTTCGTTTGTGTTTATGTGGCTTCTTTTCATCACATCCTTTGGGAAGATTATCCCGAAGGAGTTGCCCCACTTGCGGACCACTGCCTCAAATGCCATGTTATTCACCTCGCCTGTGTTTTAATTATACATAGGTATAACTAGTATATAAACAAATTCAAACTGGTTTAGGCATTTATGCCGGCATAGAGGATGAGGAATATTGCGCCCAATGTCACTCCAAGTATTCGGTCTGTTATTCCTCCGGTTTGTATTTTGGTTTTGGTTTTGAAGGTCCACTGGGAGATTGGTTGGAATAATTTCACACCCATTGGATTAAAGGAGTCTGCAAGCAGGTGGCTTAGGTAGCCTATTGCGTAGGGTATTGCCAAGTTTGCATTCATTTGCAGTTTGTTTAAAGCCAGAATGCCGATTCCGGTGGTTGCTATTAGCATTAATAGGCTGTGGGTTATTCCCCTGTGGTGGAAGGCGATTTCTATTAGTCTTGAGGTTCCCTGCAGGGTCCAGTGTCTCCGGCTTAAGAAGGCTTTGGGGTGGTCTAAGTCGGGAATCAAAGAGCCTAATGCCGCGGCAATGAGGCAGAGGTTCAGTGTCTTTGGGTCCATGTTTAGGTTGGCGTAGATTAGCAGTGTGAGAAGCAATGCTAAAGTCAGGTGTGTTAGTAGGTTCATGTTCTCAGAAGGGTCTTGTTTCTTTAACGCACTTTCCGTCGTCGCACACTTCGCCGTAGTTGCAGTCAAAGCTGGTTGTGCATTCTTCGCTTGCGCTGAAAGTGTTCCAGTCTCCGCCGCTTCCGCAGCCTGGGCAGCAACAGCAGCAGCCTGATATCAAAAGCACGCAGGCAAGCAGCAGTATTAACAGTGGTTTCATTCATTAATGTATCTATTTTAATTGTTTAAAAGCATGAGAGGTATTTCGAGTTTAGTTGAAAGGTTGGGCAGAAAGCTGCCCAAGTTTGAGGACGGCAGGATTGACTATTCTAAGTCGAAGGTGGCGGTGGTTTTGACCATCTTTATTAGACATACAGGCAGAATCCTTTTGCTGAAGAGAAGCAGCAGGGTGAGTTCTTACAAAAACAGGTGGAATGTTGTGGCTGGTTTTTTGGATGATTTGAAGCCTTTGAGAGAAAAGGTTTTGGAGGAATTGAAAGAAGAATTGGGCTTGCGGGAAAGCAGTATCTCTTGCATGCATTTTGGCAGGCAGTATAGGTTTAGAGACAGGGAGATTGATAAGACTTGGATTGTTTTTCCGGTTTTGGTGGACTTGAAAGAGAAGCCAGTGATTAAGTTGGATTGGGAGCATGTGGAATACAAGTGGGTTTTGCCGGAGGAGTTGAAAGATTTCGGGACTGTGCCTAACTTGGAGAAAAGCTGGAAGAACGCGTTAAAAGACAATGGATGCTAGCAGATTCTGTGCTGGACTTCATGTTTCACCGGAGTTGCAGGCTTCCTGCCTTTATACTCTTTCTCAAGGATGGTGCAGTCTTCCAGTATGTCTTTAAGCAGCATTTCAATCATGTCCCGGCTCAAGTTTTCCCTGACTACAATGCGCAACACCGCAATGTCTTCTGCGTTTGGCGGGAGCGTGTAAGCCGGCACGATCCAGCCATGCTCCCGCAGTTTGCGGGACAAATCAAAGACTGTGTAATTCTCTTTTTTCTTTAGTTTGACTGCAACCACCGGCGTGAGCATTTTTTTGTTTAACATCTGGAATTTTCCACTGGCTTCAAGCTTTCCGGCCAGATATTTCGCATTTTTCATTATGTTGTCCATCATCTGCCTATAGCCTGTTTTGCCGAGGCGGATTAGGTTGTAGTATTGGGCGATGACCATGCTGCTTCCTTTCGAAAAGTTTAATGTGTAGGTGGGCATTTCGCTGCCGAGGTAGTTAACGTGGAAGATTAGTTCTTCAGGCAGGTCTTTTTCATCCTTGAAGATTAGCCAGCCTACGCCTGGATAAACCAGACCGTATTTGTGGCCTGAAGTGTTTATTGACTTCACCTGCTTCAAACGGAAGTCCCACTTTAGTTTTGGGTGCAGGAAAGGCGTTATGAACCCGCCGCTGGCGGCATCGACATGTATTGGAATGTCCCAGCCTTTTTTCTTTTTTATTTTCAGCAACAGGTTGTTGATTTCGCTTATTGGGTCGATGCCGCCTGTGAATGTAGTGCCTAACACAGCCCCCACACAGATGGTGTTCTCATCAATTAGCTTCTCAGCCTCCTTGACATCCAAAACAAAACGCCTTCTGCACATGGGAACAACCCTCGG
>VGJA01000058.1 GCA_016867655.1 Candidatus Altarchaeales archaeon
CGGTTTTCTATATTTGGACTTCTGTCTCCAATCTTAAGGAAACTGGGGACCCGTGAAAACAGGAAACTGAAAACGGAAAACCGAAAACCCGTGGAAACCTTTTTTAACAGCCCTACAATATGTATTAACGTGGATAAGATTGATGTTATTCTTGCCAAGTATTCAGACCGCTCGGAGCTTATAGACCTTCTGGAGGAAATTCAGGAGGCTTTTGGCTTTGTTTCTGAGGAGAACATGAGGCGGGTGGAGCAGAAGCTGAAGATTCCTTTGGTGGACATCTACGGCGTTGCAACGTTCTATTCAGAGTTCAAGCTGAAGCCTTCTGGCAGGCACATCATAAAGATTTGCACTGGCACGACGTGCCACGTCAAGAATTCAAGTTTCTTGCACGCTTATCTGGAGGAGAAGCTGAATGTGAGGGATAATGAGACGACTAAAGACGGTTTGTTTACATTGGAGTGTGTGAACTGCATCGGCGCCTGCGCTTATGCTCCTGCGATGATGGTTGACAAGGAAGTCTACGGCAACCTCACAAAGGAGAAGATTGATGAAGTGTTGAAGAGGTATAGATGAAGGACTTAAACAGTATCATAGATGTTGAGAAGGGCAGGAGGGAGCTTGAGGGAGACCGGATTACCGTGGGCGTTGCAACCTGCGGCATCTCTGCAGGGGCGATGCAAACGCTGAAACTGCTCAATGAGTCCAATCTTGGGCTGCCGATTCACACAGTCGGGTGCGCTGGCATGTGCTATAATGAACCGATTGTGACTGTGAGGAAAAACGGCGTTTCCATTTATGCGCATGCGGCAGGGGATGAGGCTTCCGAGCTGGCTGAGTGCATAAGAAAGGGCAGGGTTTGTGAGAAACTTTTGGTTGGCCATGACTTGAGTGAGATAGACTATTATAGAAAGCAGTGTCGTATGGTGATGGACAACTGCGGCATCATAAATCCGCTGAGCGTCGAGCAGTATGCAGCCAGAGGCGGTTTTTCTGGACTGCAGAAGGCTTTGGGTTTGGACCCGCACAGGGTGATAGACTTGGTGAAGGATTCCAAGCTGAGGGGCAGGGGCGGCGCCGGGTTTCCAACTGGGGTGAAGTGGAGTTTTGTGGTTGACAAAGGGGAGAAGAAGTATTTGGTCTGCAATGGCGATGAAGGCGACCCAGGGGCTTTCATGAACCGGACCATGCTTGAAAGCGACCCCTTCAGGGTTCTTGAGGGCATGATGATTGCAGCCTATGCTACCGGCATTGACGAGGCTTTTGTATACACAAGGGCAGAATACCCGCTTGCAATAAAGACTGTTGCGAACGCTATTGAGATACTGAAAGGCAAGAATCTTCTGGGCAGAAACATTTTGGGCAAAGAGGGGTTCAACCTTGACATACGTTTGAAGAAGGGGGCTGGCGCCTATGTCTGCGGCGAAGAAACTGCTTTGATGCGCTCTATAATGGGCAGGAGGGGTTATCCAATGCCAAGGCCTCCTTATCCCACAGACCAGGGCTTGTGGGGCAGGCCAACCATAATAAACAATGTGGACACTCTGGCCAATGTGGCTGTGTTGCTGAAGATTGGGGTGGATGATTTCAAGAAGGTTGGCAGCGACAAGTCGGGGGGAACTAAAACAGTCTGCCTTGCAGGCAAGATAAAGCGTCCGGGAGTTGTTGAAGTGCCTTTTGGCATAACGTTGAGGGAGATAGTCTATGACATCGGCGGCGGCTTGCAGGATGACGCTGAGCTGAAGGCCATTCAGTCTGGAGGGCCTTCTGGAGGCTGTATTCCAGCCAGGTTGATTGACACCAAGCTTGACTATGAAACCTTGAAGGGGGTAGATTCCATTGTCGGTTCTGGCGGTTTGGTGGTGATGAGCACTCAAAGCTGCATGGTGGATGTTGCACGCTATTTTATGAACTTCACCCAGCAGGAGTCGTGCGGAAAGTGCACGCCATGCAGGGAAGGAACCATGCGATTGCTGGAGCTGCTTGAGAGAATCACAATGGGAGTTGCTGAAGAAGGCGACTTGCTGTTGATAAGAAAGCTGTCGCAGTTTGTCAAAGACTGCTCTCTCTGCGGTCTGGGGCAGAACGCCCCGAATCCACTGTTTTCAACCATGAAGTATTTCATGGAGGAGTATGAAACACACATCAGGGAGAGGAAGTGCGCTGCAGGAGTCTGCAAGACCATCACGACTTATGAGATTTCAGACAAATGTGTGGGATGCGGAAACTGCGCAAGGCTGTGCCCGGTCAGCGCAATCAGCGGAAAACTTAAGGAACAGCATTACATTGACATTGAAAAATGCATTAGATGCGAGGAATGCTACAAAAACTGCGCATTCCACGCTATACGCAAAATTGGCCCAAAAAACCGTTAAACTATATTTGAATGGACAGGAAGTCAAGGCAAAGGAAGAGGAGACA
Source organism: Candidatus Altarchaeales archaeon (assembly GCA_016867655.1). Taxonomy (GTDB): domain Archaea; phylum Altiarchaeota; class Altiarchaeia; order IMC4; family SCGC-AAA252-I15; genus VGJA01. The sequence continues at coordinate 2,419 of VGJA01000058.1, forward strand.
GTAATAGACGTGGCTAGGAGAGTTGGCATAGACATCCCGCATTTCTGCTGGAACCGCAGGCTTGACAGGATAGGCGCCTGCAGGCTCTGTGTTGTTGAAGTGGAGGGACACCCCAACCTTGTAGCATCGTGCTCTACTCCAGTGGCAGAGGGTATGAAAGTAAGGACGCACACTCCCAGAGTCCTCGAAGCCAGGAGGATGAACCTCGAGCTGCTGCTTGGAAACCACGACTTAAACTGCACCATATGCGCAAGAAACTTGAACTGCAGGCTGCAGGAGTATGCCTATGACTTGATGATACAGGAAACGCCTTTCAAAGGCAAAAAAAGGTATGACGAACCGGACCACTCGAGCGTGTCAATAGCGAGGGACAACAACAAATGCATTTTGTGCGAGCAGTGCGTTCAAGTCTGCAACAAAATCCAGACAGTCTACGCTATTGGACTACAAAAGAGGGGTTTCAACACTAAAGTGAGCCCGGCCTTCAACACAACCATGGTGGACAGCCCGTGCGTCAACTGCGGCCAGTGCGTTGTCGCATGTCCTACAGGAGCGCTAACCGAAAAGAGCAGCATAAGAGAGGTAATCGATGCACTAAATTCGGAAAAGTATTTGATAGCGCAGACTGCGCCTTCAATCAGGGCAACCTTGGGAGAATGCTTCGGACTATCCCCAGGAACCCCAGTGACAGGACAAATGGTTGCAGCCTTGAGGGAACTAGGCTTCAAAAAAGTCTTTGACACAGACTTCGCTGCAGACATATGCATTGTGGAAGAGGGCACTGAGTTCATAAAACGCTTCAAGGAAAACAGAGACCTGCCGATGATCACCACCTGCTGCCCGGCGTGGATAAAGTTTGCCGAACAGTATTACTACACGCAGTTGAACCACATGTCTTCGTGCAGAAGCCCGCAAGCAATATTGGCTTCATTAATCAAAACCTATTACGCCGAAAAAATGCTGTTAAGTCCGAAGGACATCACATTGATAGACATCATGCCCTGCACCGCCAAAAAATATGAGATACAGAGGCCTGAATTCACAGGAGAAGCGGACTATGTGCTGACAACAATGGAGCTCGCAAAAATAATAAAGCAATACAGCATAGACTTCAACAAAATCACGCTTTCAGACTTTGACAGCCCGATGGGCGAGTCCTCCGGAGCAGGAGACATCTTCGGAAAAACAGGCGGCGTGATGGAAGCCGCATTGCGTTCTGTGGCAGACATGATGACCAAAAGAGACTTGCAGGATGTTGAATACAACGCAATACGAGGAATGGAAACCATGAAGGAAGCCGAAGTTGAAATGGGCGGCGAGTTGATAAAGATATGCGCGGTCCACACTCTGGGCGAGGCCAGAAAACTGTTGGAGCAAATCAAGGCAGGGGAAAGCCCCTACCATTTTATTGAAATAATGGCCTGCTACGGCGGCTGCGTCGGCGGCGGGGGACAACCACCGCCACACAGAAAAGAAATACTGGAAAAAAGGGCGCAGGCGCTGGTGAAAGAAGACTCAAACAAAAAACTAAGAAAATCCCACAAAAACCCAGACGTAATCAAAATATACGAAGAATACCTGGGAGAATTCGGCGGAGAAAGAGCACACAAACTACTGCACACCACCTACACAAACAGATGCATCATAGAAGAATGCAGATAGCATGCATACTATAGAACACGCCCTATTCTAAGAAGCAGATACACAAGAACCCCTCCAAGAATTGCTGTTGTGAACTGCATGACGCCCATGGCTGTCAAAAACACTTGCGGTATGAAACCCAGGGAATAGAACACAAATGCCGTTGTGTATAGAAAGCCGGCCTTCAGCAGCGAGCCTGCAAGCAAAGTAAGCCCGTAGTTCAACCTGTGTTTCAACTTCACCTTGAAAGCCTGCACTATTATGTAATTCCCAACCCAGATAAACGGCATCATGTAGACTATGAAGACTGTGAAAGGGCCGAACAAAATGCCTCTAGCCAGCACGCCCAAAGTCGGAGTGAAGATTATTGGAATCGCCTTGAAAGACTTCAGGCTCAACGCAGAGCGAATCAAAAAAGCGTTGACCAGTGCGCCAACCAAAAGCTGAGGGTGGCCGAAAACAAAAGGAATCAAAAATCCTAGAAAAGCAAGCAAGAGCATTTCAACAAACTGATGGCGCTCAGAATACTCATAGTAAACTTCATCCAAAAAACCGGACTTGAAAAGACCCATAAGAATATAATATCAACGACAGCTTAAAAACCTAACAGTAAACTGGAACGCCCAAAGCTTCCGCTGCTGCAAGCAAAAGCAGGACACATATGCCTCCTAGAACAGCATCCAGAACGCTCTTTCTCGCAGCTATGGCCTCAGCCGGCTCCTCGACCATAATATACTTTATTCCAGCGATGACCATGAAAAGCAAAATCACTGGAGGAGTAATCTTCTCCACCAAACAAAGCAGCCTGCCCGCAAAACGAACTGCCTTCACTCTGAGGGCAGCATAGTCTGTAGGCCAAGTGTCAGCAGCACAAAAAGCGGAAAAAAAGTAGGACAAAACCAGTAATACAACAAGCTGCCTGAGCAAAACGACAGCACACCTTCGGTTCAGCACAGGAATACATGACATAACGTTATTTATTAAACGAGAACAATTAATAATACGTTTCTAAAACGGGGTGATATGGATGAAAACAACAATAAGTTTGATTAAAGCGGACATTGGAAGCGTGGGCGGCCACATAGAAACGCCCAAAGAAATTCTGGATGCGTGCGAGGAAAGCATGGCAGAAGCAAAGAAGAAGAAACTTCTCATAGACTATTATGTGACGCGGTGCGGAGACGACGTCCAACTTTTGATGACCCACACAAAAGGAGTCGACAACAAAGACGTCCACAAGCTCGCCTGGGACACGTTCAAAAAAGGCGCAGACCTGGCGAAAAAAATGGGCCTCTACGGCGCAGGCCAGGATTTGCTTAAAGACGCATTCTCAGGAAATGTAAGAGGAATGGGTCCAGGCATAGCCGAAATGGAGATTGAGGAACGTCCCGCAGAAGTCTTCGTCGCCTTCATGGCAGACAAAACAGAAGCCTCGGCATTCAACCTTGCGGTATACGAAATGTTCGCAAATCCAATGAACACTGCCGGACTCGTATTAGACCCGAAACTACACGACGGATTCAAGTTCGAAGTCCAAGACGTCAAAGGCAATGAATACGTAATCTTCGACACGCCCGAAGAAACTTATGACTTATTGGCCTTAATCGGTTTGACAGACAACTACGCAGTCAAACGCATTTACAGGAAAAGCGGTGAAATAGCAGCCTCAATAAGCACGGAAAAAGTAAGCTTCATAGCAGGCACATACGTAGGGAAAGACGACCCCTGCATGCTGGTAAGAGCCCAAAGCGGCTACCCAGCCACAGGAGAAGTCCTCAACCCATTCGCACAGCCATACTACATAGCAGGCTGGATGCGCGGTTCACACAGAGGACCACTGATGCCAGTAGGCCAGAAAAACGCCAACTGCACAAGATTCGACGGCCCGCCAAGACTAATCGCACTAGCCTTCTCCATAAAAGAAGGAAAACTAGTTGGACCCTCAGACTGCTTCGACGACCCAGGCTTCGACCGAGCCAGAAAAATGGCCAACATAATGGCAGACATCATGAGAAGACACGGAACATTCCAACCACACCTCCTACCACCCGGAGAAATGGAATACACCACACTACCAAACGTCTTAAAGAAACTAAAACCAAGGTTCAAAAAAATAGAAAAATAGAACTTGCTAACAAAAAAATCCCCTCCAATGGAGGGGATTACACATTCTTTAGGCAGAAGTCCAGATCCACATAGAATAGAACACACACCCCTCATCCACAAAAAGCCCGACAACCGGAAAACCAGTTGATTTTAGGAATTAAAAAATGGATTGCAGTAGGTTGATTTTTCGAGTAGAAGATAACTAAAATTATTTCCTCATGAACTTGGACGCCAGCCATTTAACAGGACAAGGAATAAAACTCGTAATTAACCTATACCTCCTGGCCATATGTAGATAAATTCTTGGGTGGACCAATGACAGAAAGGATACTACTGTCTTATCGTATTCCTCCTTCAGCAATTTATTATTTTTTAGAACACTATCCCTAACAAATAATATAATATTTTGTGCATACCAAAAACTTACCTCCTCATTACTCCATATCTTTTTTCTAATGCAATCAACAGGCACATATCCCCTTTTTATAAAAAGATTGACCCAATAGTCGGGCCATTGTTCATTCACATGGTGGACCCCCCCCCCTGGAGG
>VGJA01000059.1 GCA_016867655.1 Candidatus Altarchaeales archaeon
TAGTGAGAAGCCGGAGCAAGGTAACCAAGGAAGTTATAGAGGCAGGCAAAAACCTTAAGGTGATTGCCAGAGCTGGAGTCGGCTTGGACAACGTGGACGTTGAAACAGCCAAAGCAAAAAAAATAGAAGTCTACAACGCCCCTGAATCGCTCACAATCTCTGTTGCAGAATTGGCTTTAGGCTTGATGATAGCAATCTCTAGGAGAATATGCTTTGCAGACCGCACTATGAGGGAAAACAAGTGGGAGAAGAAAGCCTGCACTGGCATGGAACTCCAAGGTAAAACCCTCGGCTTGATAGGATTAGGCCGCATTGGAAGGGAGGTTGCATTAAGAGCGCACGCCATGGGCATGAAAGTCCTAGCTTATGATCCACTGGTGACAAAAGAGGACGCAAGGAAATACAACGCAGAGCTTGTGGAAGTGGACAGCCTGCTTGAGAACTCTGACATAATTTCACTGCACATTCCAGCCAACGACAAGACCAAAGGCTTCATGAGCAAGGAAAGGCTTGAGAAGATGAAGAAAACAGCCTACTTGGTTAACACAGCCAGAGGCGCTGTCGTGGACGAAAAAGCATTGATTGAAGCACTGAAAAACGGCACGATAAAGGGCGCCGCACTGGACGTGTTTGAAAAAGAGCCGCTTGAAGCCAGCGAGCTGGCAAAGTTGGACAATGTTGTTTTAACTCCGCACATCGGCTCAGGCACCGAAGACGCGCAGAGGACTGCAGGCATGATGGTTGTTGAGAAGATTCACGCATATTTCGCAAAATAAAAAAAATCAAAAACGCTTTTGGAATGGGCGAATGAGCCCTGAATCCAGAGCGTGAAGCCTTCCCGCCTTCAATAGGGGCTTCATCCCCGAGCCCCCGAAGGGGTGAGGGGGTAAAAGGCCTTGAAGCCTTGGTTAAGATGACTGAATCTGATGCCAAGCAGAAGGCTCTTTCAAAGCTGACTGCAAACAATCTGATGGTAAGCCCGCACTGTCTAGAGGTCATTCTAGAGAAGAATATTGACTTGGACAATCTGATTAAAGAATCTTTGACAAGGCAGGTTTTCATCATAACTGACGAATTCCTGAGGGACTTCATAAAAGAAGACGCTGAGCTGAGCAAGGCTGCTGAAGAATTGACAGGCAGCGAGCCGCAGGAGCCTGTTGTGGAGGTTTTGAAGTCAAAAAAGATTTTCGCAAAAGAGGTTGAGTCACAACTGGCTATAGACGAAAAGACGGACGTAACCGACAAGTCAACCTGCGACGGAACTCTGGAAAACTTTGTAGAATACTTTAATCAGAGATATAACACAATAAGGGACATACTTAGGGAACGACCTGAATGCAGGACTGCAGTAACAGTAGAGGCTGCGAAAAAGCTGCAGGGAGAGAAGCTTAGGGTAATCTGCATGGTGACTGAAAGGAGGGAGAGCAAGAAGGGCCACATTTTTCTGGACGCTGAAGACCCGACGGGAAGCCTTACAGCATTGATTCCCTCAGACAAGGAAGACCTTAAAAAGATTTACAGCAGACTGCTTCTGGACGAGGTGGTAAGCCTTGAAGGCACTTTGAGGAACAACCTTTTTTTGGTAAGCGACATAACGCAGCCTGACATTCCCTACAACACAAAGCCCAAGACTTCGGAAGAAGAAGTCTATGCCGCATTCCTTTCCGACATACACGTCGGAAGCTACCTTTTCCTGGAGAAAGAGTTCTACAGATTCATCGACTGGCTTAAGGGCAAGGGGGAAAACCAGGAGATTGCTGAAAAAGTGAAGTACCTACTCATAGCCGGAGACCTGGTGGACGGCATTGGAGTGTATCCGGAACAAGACAAAGAGCTTACAATTCCGGACATCTACAAGCAGTATTACTTTCTTGCCAAAATCCTGGAGGACATCCCGGACTACATTGAAATCGTTGTTGGGATGGGCAACCACGACGCTGTGAGAGGCGCCGAGCCCCAGCCAAAGCTCAGCAGGGAAATCGGCGAGCCTCTTTACAGCCTGCCAAACGTCCATGTTGTCGGAAATCCTGTAATGCTGTCGATGCATGGCGTCAGGGCTTTGATGTACCACGGCACTTCCCTGGACACAATAATCGGAAACTTGTCTGAATGCTCCTACACAGCCCCGGAAAAAGCCATGACACAGTATTTGATCAGAAGAAACCTAGTTCCAACCTACGGCGGAGACAAGAAAAGCGGGGACATGATTGCGCCGGAAAGCAGAGACTACCTCACCATAAAGGAGGTTCCGGAGATACTGCATTCAGGCCACGTGCACACCAACGGCTATGCGACATACAGGGGTGTGAAGTTAATAAACTCTGGGACCTTTCAGGCTAAGACAAAATACCAGGAGCAGCTGGGCCACCAGCCGACGCCTTGCAGGGTTCCGGTGATGAATCTGATGAACCACGAGGTGTCGATACACTACTTCAGGGAAAATGGATGAGGAAACGAAAAGATACTTCCAGGAACTGCAGAAGAGCATTGAGGCAGAATACGCGCTGGCCAGGAACATAAGGCTGGGGAACATTGATCCAAGCCCTGAAGTGGAGGCGATTCCTGCCGGAGACCTTGCTGCGAGAGTGGAAGGGCTTGTAGGGCCGAAAGGCATTGCAGACCAAATCAGAAGGATGGGGAAGGACAACATAGCAAGCATAATAGACAGCATGCTGGAAGTCAGGCAGGGGATGAGCGTAGAGGAGATGGAGCCTCAGATAGACCAGTCTTTGAGAACCTCGCTTGCAATCTTGACTGAAGGCGTTGTGGCGGCGCCCATTGAGGGAATCTCCCACATCAAAGTAAAGAGCAACCCAGACGGAAGCAGGTATCTGAGCGTTTATTTTTCAGGCCCCATCAGAAGCGCGGGCGGAACAGCGCAGGGACTGGCTGTGTTGTGCGCAGACTACATCAGAAAGAAGTTCAGCCTGCAGGAGTACAGGCCGACAAACGACGAAATAGAGCGCTATGTGGAAGAAATAAAAATATACCACGAAAGGGCTGCGAGACTGCAGTATCAGCCTTCGGACAACGACATCAGAGTTATAGTAAAGAATGCGAACATCTGCGTTGACGGCGATCCGACAGAGCAGATTGAGGTCTCAATACACCGCGATTTGGAGAGGATTGAAACCAACCGCATCAGGGGGGGAATGTGCCTGGTCATCGCTGAAGGCGTTGCCCAGAAGGCGAGAAAGATAATGAAGTTTGCGTCCAGTATGAACATGGACATGAGCTGGCTTGACACCCTGGGCAAAGACAAAAAAACGGAAGATGAAGTGAAGACGATAAAAAAATTCATGGAAGAAATCGTCGGCGGCAGGCCGATATTCTCAGCCCCTTCGGCGAAAGGCGGCTTCAGACTCCGCTATGGGAGAAGCAGAGCATGCGGCATAATGGCTAAGGCAATCCATCCAGCAGTTATGATACTCATAGACAACTTTATTGCAACCGGAACCCAAGTCAAGGTGGAACACCCCGGAAAAGGTTGCGTCGTAACTTCTTGCGAAACAATAGAGGCCCCTGTCGTGAAGCTGAAGGATGGAAGCGTGATGAGGGTGGAGACTGTTGAAAAGGCTATTGAAGTCACAAAAGACGTTGCCGAAATCCTGTTTCTCGGAGACATACTGGTTCCATTCAACGACTTTTTGCAGACCAACACTCCGCTGTTTCCCGCAGGCTACTGCATGGAAGAATGGCTTGAAGACTTGGAAACCGCTGGAGCAGAAAAACCGCCAGAAGACATGACTTCAAGCCAGGCAGTAGAATTCTCGCTCGAACACAAGGTTCCGCTGCACCCAAGATACACTTACTACTGGAGCGACATAAACATCAGTGAATTGAAAACGCTGGCTGACTGGCTTTCCTCAGGAAAGATGGTTGAAGACAAACTCGTCTTAGACCAAAACAACCCGAATGCGAAAAGAATCCTTGAAGTCATAGGATGCCCACACAAAATCGAGGAATACAAAGTCATCGTTGAGGAACACAAGCCGCTTACTCTGCCGCTAGGAATTGCAGACAAAGCAGATTTTGACCTGAAAACCAGCGGAATGCTAGACGAAGAAAACGCGCTGAAACTAATCGAAAAAACATCCCCAATAGCAATCAAAAACAAGTCTGGCACTTACATAGGCTGCAGGATGGGCCGGCCTGAAAAAGCCAAGGAAAGGAAGATGCAGCCGGCAGTCCACGTGCTGTTTCCAGTCGGGGAGGCAGGTGGCAGGGAGCGGAGCGTCAACACAGCAGCCCAGCAGAATGTCTTGGAGGTGGAATCAGCAGTATACAAATGCCCGAGATGCGGCGAAAGCTCGGTAAAACCAACCTGCCCCTCATGCGGCGAGAAAAACAGCGTCGAAAGGTACTGCAACTGCGGCTGGGCCGGCTTCTCAGACACATGCAAAAAATGCGGGGGAAAGGCGAGATACTACACGAAACACAACTTAAACATCAGGGAGCTCTGGCTTAAGGCGATTGAAAACGCCGGCAGAAGCATGGAAGTCAAAGGCGTCATGGGGATGATTTCCGAATACAAGATTCCGGAGCCGCTGGAGAAGGGGATTCTAAGGGCTGTGAATGACGTCTATGTGTTCAAAGACGGAACATTGAGGTTTGACGCCACCAACATTCCGTTAACCCATTTCAAGCCAAAGGAAATTGGAACCACAGTCGAGGAACTAAGGAAGCTGGGCTATACAAGAGACCACGACGGGAAGGAGCTGACAGACGTCGGCCAGGTTGTGGAACTGAAAACCCAGGACGTCATCATCCCAGAGTCTGGAGGAGAATACATGGTAAAAGTCTGCAAGTTCATGGACGACATGCTTGCAAAACTCTACAAAGCAAGGCCGTACTACAACATAAAGACTAAAGAAGAGCTTATTGGAAAACTCATAATGGGCCTAGCACCCCACACTTCAGCCGGAGTGATAGGCCGCATAATAGGGTTCACAAGAGCCAACGCCTGCTTCGCACACCCCTACTGGCATTCAGCCAAGAGAAGGGACGCAGACGGCGACGAAGACGCCTTCATGATGCTGCTAGACGTTTTGATAAACTTCTCTAGGAAGTATTTGCCTGAAACCAGAGGAGGCCAGATGGACGCCCCGCTTGTTGTGATAACGAAAATAGACCCAAAGGAAGTTGACGATGAAGTACACAAGATGGAAATCGTCAGAAAATACCCCCAAGGATTCCTAAAGCAGACTTGGGAAAGACCCAACCCCTCGGAAGTGAAGATAAAGATTGTCAGAGACATCCTTGACAGCAACCCATACAGCGGCCTGGAATACACACACAAGTCTGAAGCAGTAGCCGGCCCAGTACTAGATACGCAGTACACTCAGCTGAAGACCATGAAGGAAAAAGTCGACGCGCAGCTTAAGGTAGCTGAGAAGATTCGCGCAGTAGACGAAAGAGAAGTCGCGGAACTGGTTTTGAACGCGCATTTCCTCAAAGACACCTACGGAAACTTGAGAACATTCAGCAGACAGCACTTCAGATGCGTTAAATGCAACCAAAACTACCGCAGAATGCCTTTGAACGGCAAATGCGGCAAATGCGGCGGCAAACTAATCCTGACAGTAAGCCAAGGCAACATCAGCAAATACATAGAAATCTCAAAAGAAATTGCAGAAAAATACCACCTCTCAGACTACATCAAACAAAGACTCATGCTGATTGAAAACGAACTCATATCGCTGTTCACAAACGACCTAAGCAAACAAGCAAGTTTGGCGGAGTATATGTGAAACATTATTTTAAACAAAACATGGAAATAAGTATTGCAAGATGACTGAAAACCTGAAGGAGTGGACTTTGACTGCACTGGAAGGCGCCAGAAGGCTGGAGAAAGAAGGCTTTTTGTTTTACACAAAAGCCGGGTTCAAAACCCAGAACCAGAAGGGCAGGGAGATGTTTGACTTCCTGGCTGTGGAGGAGGCTAAACACTACAAGATAGTCGACAATATGGTAAAAACCTTTGGCGGGCAGACAAAAATTTTGGAGGAGGAAGCTGCCGAGGAAAGCGGCGTGTTCGCTGAAGCCAGAGGAGGCCGCCTGGATGAGAAGTCAGACAACCTGGATGCGTTGAACATCGGCATACAGGCTGAACACAAGAGCATTGAACTTTACACCAGCATACACGACAAAACAGACAGCAAAGAACTGAAAAAAGCGATGAAAAAACTGATTCAAGAAGAAAAAAAGCATTTGTCCATACTGGAAACCGAAGCAGAGTTCATAACAGAAACAGGCGAATGGCACGACTTCAGGACAGTATCAATGTAGAATAGATGAGGCAACAGAATGGAAGAACTGCACAAAAAGCTTCCAAATGGAATTCAAAAACAAGGCGACATATCAGCCGTACCCCTCAAGGAATCTAGCTCAGAAGCCAGGAGACGCCTCGAGGCAACCAAACAAACCGAGGCAGGAGAGAACATCAAAAGACTCCACTCCGAAATTTCGGAAAGCTTCCAAAGGAAAACAGGCAGGCCATTCGAATCCGCCAGCACAACGGAGAAGGTCCACGCCATCATGGACTGCCTGTTCACGCTATTCTGGAACCCAGAATTAAGGAAATATCTCTCTATTTGGCCGCCGAAGGGGGAGAACATGCGCGCTCATGTGAAGACACTCACAGAACAATACGGCGACAGGCTTGACAAAATAGTGGAGTGGGTGGATGCAAAGGATGACAGGCTTA
>VGJA01000060.1 GCA_016867655.1 Candidatus Altarchaeales archaeon
TTCGCCTCCTCTGAAAGACAGTCCAAATATTTTATGATACTGACCTTGTGGGGTATTGTGACATTGACTCCCGCAAGGGTTTCTCTGAATTCAGACATCTTCCGCTCAAGCCCATCAACATCAACGTCAAACGCCTCATACCTACATTTCAAACCCAGTTTTCTGAACACTGCGTTGTGCATCAGCGGCGACAAACTGTGTTTTACCGGGTGTCCTATGACGCCAAACCTCTTTTCGTGCATTTTAATTCTACATTCATATATTCTTTTTAGGTAGATTAAAATGATAGCCGACTTTTTGACCAAAGACGAAAAGATAGAGGTTTCAGCAAAACCTGATTTCACCGCAACCTTTCTTCCAATCCCCCTCTTGGGAGTCATGATACTGCTGGTCAACATATACTTATTCACAACTATGGGCGGCAGCCAACTGATGTTCAAGTTTTTTCTACTAATCCTTTCGGTGTCTATTTTCGGCTTTCTTTTTGCAGTGGCTGGGCTTTACCTTAGGTATATCTACACATTTTACTTTGTCACAAACAAGAGGATTATCTATGAAAGCGGCATCATCTCCAAAGACCACCGGGACTGCAGGCTTGAGAGAATCCAGAACATATACGTCGGAGTTGGCTTCATAGACCGGGTTCTTGATATCGGAGACATATACTTTTCAACTGCAGGCGAGATGGGGGTTGAAGTCATTTTCCGTAGGTGTAGAAATCCACTGGAACTAAAAAAGCGTATAAATGAAGTAATTGATCGGGATGTGCTCCGCAGCAACCTCCGGCAGTCGGGTGTTTGAATTGAAAAAAATTGTCCCAATGTTTTTTTTACTACTATCCATTGCGGTGTCTGTTTCAGCAGATGCTGGAGATGATGCAGCCACCACTGCCATAAACATACTGGGCGACATCTTCTGCAGGTTGATTTTTGTACTATTCTTCATTGCATCGGGGATTGGGTGCATAGTCATGACCCTGGAGGGCATACGTTGGTCTGCCTCTGCAGACGACGCCGGAGCCAGAAAAAAGGCAAAAGAAAGCATGATACACGTTTTTGTCGGATTGATAATTGTTTTGCTTGCCATTCCATTGGTTTCAATCGTCATGGTCGGCGCTGAAAGGTTCTCTGTTTGCATTGGCTATGGTTCAGCACCAACAACAGAGGGGCCAGAAATTGTCTTCGCCAGCGGCGACGCCAAGTATACCACCACCCTAAGGCTGTATGAAGGTTGGAATTTGATTTCAGTGCCATTCTTTTTGAACGACTCAAATGTGTCCCGTGTCTTCAAAGGCGTTGATTATGACATAATCTACTCTTGGAATGCGACGTCCGGTAGTTGGGATTACTATATCCCGCTATACGGTGGTAATTTAACTCGCATAAAGCCAGACATTGGTTACTGGATTCACGTAAACCGGAATACAAGTCTAGTATTGTTGGGTGCAGCCCCAAATGTCACTAGGAATACTCCTCTTATCGATGGCTGGAATCTCGTTGGGTTTTCCAGCTACAGGGTGCTGCCAGTCGGCACAGCATTGGAGTCGGTGGAATATTTGTTTGTCTTCGGCTGGAACAGCACGCAGGCTTTATCCAGTAACTACGGAGTTGGCTGGCAGTTCGAGTCTCCTTCACAGGCCTATGGAATCAGGGCTCCGCCCAAACCACCTTTGTTTAGAGACCCAGGCTATGCTGGAATAGTCAATCTATCCAACATGGAGCCAGGCCGAGGCTACTGGATTTATGTCTATAGAAACGAGTCCTGGGTTTACCCTACAAACTACCCCCTCTAAATATGCAATGCCAAATATGGTAGAACAACCAATGTGCTTATTGTGCCTCCAAGGTTTGCAAGCATCAGTATGAGAAATATCCTAGTGACACGGTTCTTCCAGTAGTCTCCCACTCCATTCAACTTCATAAGTCCCTTGAAGTCCCTGACCTTTGGCTTTCTCATCTTCAATTCAACCAATGCTGAAATCCAACCTACTGCTATGAATGGATGCAGTACTGCAAAAGGTGCTGCAATGAATGTGGCTACGATGGTCACAGGGTGGGCTAACGCCAGCGTTGCCCCCAGTGCTGAAAGCGTTCCCTGCACCAAAAACCACTTTAATATCATGTTCCAGGTGAATGAAACATCATGTGTTAGAAAGCCTGCTAGCATTACTGCTATGAATGCAAGTGGCACAATCCAGGGCAAGTATTTTGCAAGACTTTTCTTTTCCACAAATTTTCCCAACCTCTCAAGCCTCTTTTTTGTGTTTCCGGCGTTTTTCTTAAGATTTCTCTTTATGCCCTCGACATGTCCAGCTCCAACCACTGCCACAATCCTATCTTCCTTTATTTCCCTTAATCTTAGCGCTATGTATTCATCTCTCTCATCCACCAAAACCTTTTTGACTGAAGGAATCTCCTTACCCAATTCATCTAGCATTTCGCTTAGAACATCCTTTTTCTTTAGTTTTTCAATCAACTCCTTATCCACTTCCTCTCCCTCCAAAACCCCTACAGTGAAGTCGTAAAGAAGCTTTGCCTTTTCCACCAGCGACATCCGGGAAAAGGCTCTTTTCAAAGTCGTCTTGACGTCCCTGTCGACCAACTCAACCTTAATCCTCTTTTTCCTGGCGATGTCAACAGCCTTCTTCATCTCAGCCCCTGGCTTGACATGGACTTTATCCCCTATCCTACGCTGAAAGTTCGCCAGAAGAAGTTGTATCAAAAAGAGATAAGTCTTGCCAGACTTTATGACTTCGTTTATCTCAGTTTCATCCCACTTTTTCTCGTTCATTAGGGATTGGTGTCTTTGCTTGCAGAGTTCAACAGCCACGGCATCCGGGGTTTCCCTCTCAATGGTTTCTCTGACCAGGTTAACGCTTTCGTCTGAAACATGGGCTGTTCCAACAAGAAAAACCTTCTTTCCAGGAATGTTCACTGTAGTTACTTTTGCCATAGTCACCTGCTCTTTATTATGTTCACTATGTCGCCTTCCTCAAGAACATGGTCCAACCCCTTCCTCTGGCCGGGGTATTTCGCCGACTTGCCCCAGACTTTAGCGTAAAGAAAATTGTCCTTGAAGCTGCTGTGCAGTTTGCTGCAGACGTCCTCTATTTTTGAGCCTCTTTTAACTATCAACGGCTCCTCTAAGTCGGCTTTAACCCCCTGTTTCTTCAAATAAACTCTCATCAAGTCCAGCTTTTGGTATATCTTCTCTCTTAGTGCATCCAAGTTCAGGCCTTTTTCAGCCGATATAACCACAAAGTCTTTCTTAAGTTGTTTTTTTGTTTCAGCCAGGCTTTCAGGATTGACTAAATCTATTTTGTTCACAACCACCAGCGATGGAATGTAGGCCCGGTTTTCAGCTATGGCGTCTATCATCTGGTCTTCGTTTATGTCCTCCCTTATTGCAACGTCAGCATTGTGGATTCCATATGTGTTCAGTATTGACACAACCGTATTTTTCTCCACCTTCCTAAGCTGTGTTGTCGCCATAATCTTTATGCCGCTCCTGTCAGTCTTCTTTATGGAAATGTTCGGCCTCCTTTGATCTAGCCTGATACCGACTTGATACAATTCTTCGAGTATCCTCTCTATTTGTCTTGGTTTTTCAGCGTCTATCATAATCAGAACGAGGTCTGAGTTTCTGGCTGTCGATAGCACTTCCTTTCCCCTACCTTTGCCAGTGGCTGCCCCAGTTATTACCCCAGGCATGTCCAGTATCTGAATGTTCATCTTCTTGTAGTTCATCATCCCAGGGATGACTTCAAGGGTTGTGAACTCATACGCTGCTACTGGACTTTCAGCGTTTGTCAGCTGGTTCAGGAGCGTTGACTTTCCCACCGAAGGGAAGCCGACCAAAACAACGGTTGCGTCGCCGTGTTTCTTTAGGGCAAATCCAAGGCCGCTTCCTCCAGCCGAAGCTCTTTTAATCTGTTCCTCTCTAAGCTGAGCCAGCTTGGCCTTGAGTTTCCCAATGTGGTGTTGGGTGGCCTTGTTGTATTCTGTTGTCCTTATTTCTTCCTCAATCTTCTTTATTTTATCCTCTATTGTTGACATTGTTAACCACTAACATGGCAAAAGTGCAGTTTCCAGGGTTTGACTGGAATTTCCGGGTTATTGCTGTATTGATTTTGATTTCGGTTTTAAATTGGTTTCTGTTCGGCGCATTTGAGGTAAAAGTCTACTATACACTAATTCCCCTGCTTTTTGCCATCCAGCTTTTTCTGAACGGCCTTCTTGAATACTTTTTGGTTTTGAAGGTCAACAGCGCTTTGTGGTTCTCGTTGCTGGTATTGCCGGGAACAATGTTGCATGAACTATCCCATGCAGCGGCCGTGCTATTAACTGGCGGTAAAATAACCTCCCTCTCTCTTTTCAGCCTGAACAAGAAGACTGGCACTTTGGGCAGTGTGACATACGTCTCAAAAAGCGACAGGTTTTCTTTCCTGAGGAATCTCCTAATAGCCTTTGCGCCTTTTTTCGGCTGCGGTGTTGCACTGGTTTTTATTTCAAACCTTTTTTTCCATCAGACTGTTAGCCTGGGCATTCAGGAAGGTTTTACAGGCTTGCCGCAGAAGTTTTTCAGCTCACTGGATTTGCTTGCAGGCCAGTATCTCCAGGCTGGCATAGACCGCCCAATAGCGTTATTAGCCTTATACCTGCAGCTTTGCTTTGCATTCGGGACCGCTCCAAGCATTGTTGACTTCCAGACAATACCCTCTTCAATCAGAAAAAATTTGCTTGGATTCCTGCTGGCAGTCGTTATACTAATCATGCCAGCCATTCTAATTCAGTATCAACTTCCTTTAGATAGCTATGGAAGCGCAATCTCTCATGCCTTAGTTGTCCTTCTAGACCGCATAATCCTCCTGCTCATACTGTCTATTGTCCTGCTGTCTACTTGTCTGCTTCTTGTATACTCAGTATCAAGCTGGCTTTCAGCAAGCATCACGTCGAAAATAGTTTCCATTGTCGTGTCTGTCCTTTCATACTTCATTTCCATGTCAGTCGGCGTGCCAAAAGTCAGCTCGCTGTTAATCTCATGGGTTGTGTTTGTTGCATTTCTATTTTTGTTGAAAAATAAAAGTCTGTTCATCAGAGAAAAAGTGAGCTCCTCTTAGAGGTGCACCTCTACTCGGCTCATCCCTGTAAGGAAGATTCAACAAGTGGGATTGCCGAGTTCATGAGAGAATCCTGCTCTTGCCGTTTGGAACATACTTCTGTATCTCATCCAGGCTTACGTTTTTTATCCTGGCGCCGTCTTCCCTAGAAGTCTTTCTTTGAACCTCTTTCTTAATCTCTAGGGCCAGTTCCTTAGACTTCAAATCGCCAACCCCGATTCTGGCATAGTATTTGGTTTTAGCTTCCACAGCGCTTACCGGACCTCCAACCACTTCCACTGCGTCATCCAAAACAAAGCCTATTGCCATTTTCAGTTCAATGTTCCTAAGCCAGTTTTTAACCCCTCTTACCATAAAACCTCCTTTGGGTATGTATTCCCCGCTTTCGGCTTTTTTGGAAACCTGGTCTGGGTTCACATAGTATATGTCACAGCTTCCATGCCCTTTCTTCCAGGCACTGCTGTAGCTTGCAGCAGCCTCAGCTGCCTCCTTCAAAGTTCTCTCAGGTACACTTCTGTTTCCAGAATTTTTCACCACAAAAAAAGGCGCCCCCTGGATGTCAGCGTGGAAAACCAAATCATTTTTCTCCAAATGTTTTTTCACCAGTATTTCATTTGTTACTGCGTCCCTTCCTCCTACCACAAGAAAGCCGTCGCTGCTTTCAAACCAACGGAACTTGTCAAACCACCTTCTCTCCTTAAGCGTTTTCTTTCTCACACCCTCTTTTTCAACAATACTGTTCTCGCTAAGATTGCTTATCCTTAATTTGGTTTCCTCAAGTGCTTTGACGGCGCCCTTCACCTTTTCCCTAGCTTTTTTGGCCTTCTCATAACAGTTCCTGGCGTTTTCCACAGCGCTTTTTCTTAAATCCAATTCTATGTCCATAGGTGTTTATACCTTAGTTTATCCTAAATTAATGTATGGCCAAAAACAAGTGGGTTGCGGCATTACTGTCTTTTATAATCTGCGGTCTAGGGCAGTTATACCTCGGCTTTTTTTGGAGTGCACTATTCTTCTTCACGCTTGAAGTCTTCACAGTCATGATCTACAACCGCCTTCCAAACATTGGTTTTGCCTTGAACACTGCAGTAAGCTTTTGGTCTGCCTTAGACGCCTATAGAAAGGCCAAGGGCATAGACAATATTCAGCAGAAAGAACTTCCTAAAACAGGCAAACTAAAGGTCTACTAACCTTACCCCCTTGCCTCCTTCAAGGACTCAGGGACAAGCCATCCTATATAACGTGATGGCTTCACTTCGCTTCTCCAGACGTCTCTAGAATCCTAGCCTTCAGCGCGCTGGCTTCGGCATTGGCCTTAGCCA
>VGJA01000061.1 GCA_016867655.1 Candidatus Altarchaeales archaeon
GTTGTGTATCGCGCCGATTCTCGCACAGGCGAGCATTGAAATAGCCAGCTCGGGAATCATCGGTAGGTAAATGCAGACTCGGTCGCCCTTCTTAACGCCCTTCTTCTTCAAAACGTTTGCAAACCTGCAGACTTCCCTGTGCAATTCAGAATAAGTAATCTTCCTCACATCCTCGTCAGGCTCGCCCTGCCATAGTATGGCAACCTTGTCCTCCCTGTCCTTCAAGTGCTGGTCCAAACAGTTGTAGGAAATGTTTGTCAAACCCCCCTTGAAATACCTGATTAATGCTTTGCTTGGATCCCAAAAGTGGAACTCCTCCCACTTTTTGTACCAATGCAACTGGTTAGCAATCTCGCTCCAAAACCCCTCAGGGTCGTCAACAGACCTCTTGTAAATCTTCTCGTATTCTTCTAGACTTTTTATGTGCGCTTTCTTGCTGAAATCCCTTCTGGACGGAATCTTCCTGCCCTCCTGACTCATAGACTCAATAGTTTTCGTTTCCATGACAACTTTCACCCAAACATGCAAAACAAATCAGTGTCCTATAATAGACCAATAGGTCAAACTAAAAAGTTCTTAACTTATTTCAATTCGTAGTATATAAATGATTCCCGAAAAATCCCGCATGCACGCAAAGTTTAATTACTATCCAACTTAACAGAGGAGTATTTCAATGTAATACGCAAAATCCAAAAAAAGTTTAATTTACGCCCAAACCACGCCAAAAACCCTTACAACACATCAGTCTAAACCCCACAAGCGGTTTAATTTTTATTAACCTAAGACAATACTTTTCCAATGGCGAAGATGAACGGCGGCGGGGATTTAGAAAAAATCGTCATCATCGCATTGATAGTGATAATACTACTTTGATAGGACTTGCTGTGGTGATACTGGCTTATGTGATTGTTTCAGGCGAGGAAACCGCGCCCACGCTGGCGACAACACTGCAGAAAACGACCACAATGAAAACCACAACCAGGATACAAACCACAAGAACGCCAACCACCATACTGATAGTAACTACGACTCTTCCAGGAGCGGTAACAGAAGCCACTGAAGCAACCACTGTCATAACAACACCAACGACCACCACGCAGCCCACTCTAACTACTGGAGAATGCGACCAGATGACAGGCAACAGCAAAGACAGCTGCTATATGAACCAAGCCCTAATGGGAGGGGATTCAACACTCTGCGAGGTAATACAAAACCAGACCATCAGAGACAACTGCTATTCCGCGGCTGCAGTGGTAATGGGAGATGCCTCAGTATGCCAGAAGATACAGAACCCAACCACAAAAGAGGGCTGCATTGAAGAAGTCAGCTGGGAAACATAAACCTTTCAACCGAAAGCGTCTTCAATCATTTCCCTATGGTCAAACGCCAGTTTGGGAAGTTTTTTAAGGCTGAACCAAGACACTTCTTTTGAATCACTCCCAGACTTCAATCTTCCAGAGACTTTCTGGCATAAAAAGCAAACCGAAACCGTATGCCTCCTCGGGTCACGCCCGGGGTCACTATAAACGCCAACCAGTTTTTTAACCCTAACTTTCAAGCCAGTTTCTTCCAGAATTTCCCTCACAACAGCACGCTCAACACTCTCGCCAACATCAACAAAACCCCCAGGCAAAGCCCAAAAACCCCTAAAAGGAGGATTCAAACGCCTGACTAAAAGAACATTACCTTTGTCAACAACAACGCCGTCAACAGTCAACTTTGGAGTTTTAGGACACATCAATAATCTAATACTCCTTACCAACAATAAATTAGAACCAACACAATTTTTAACTCACTAAAACATTTAATATATCCGCAAAGGGCCTGTAGTCTAGTCGGTTATGACGCCGCTGAACCTTTTTCTTTCTTTGTCCCCCTTCGGGGATGCCCAGCAAAGCTGGGCAGAAAGAAAGAAAAACGTTCACGAAAAAGAAAGAAACAAAATACTAATCCCCTTGTTGATAAAACTTAAATAATCCACTTACATATCATTAACCTCAAATAAGGGCCTGTAGTCTAGTCGGTTATGACGTCGCCTTTACGAGAACCCTCCCGCTTCGCGGGATCCCCAGTAAAACCCAACGTTTAGCGATGGATTGCGTCCCCAAAGGGGACGCATGGGGAGGGGTCAGGAGGACCCTCAAACTGGGGAGGGGGTTCACCTCCGCTAGGTGAATACCCGTTAGGGTGTGAAACCCCTCCCGCGGTTCGGAAATAGGCGAAGATCACCGGTTCGAATCCGGTCAGGCCCAATAGATTATAATTCATTCTCTCACCCATATTTTGGATTATACTATGAAGAAGTTGTATTTGCACCAGTTTTTGAGTGGAAGCGGTTTTTTTGAAAGCAAGAAGAGTGTTTATGACGCCATTAGGAATGGCGAAGTTAGCGTTGATGGCCGGGTTGTGAGGAATCGTTTGTTTCAAGTTAAGCCCTGCAAGAGCATTGTGTCTTGGAAGGGAAGGAAGATTGCTTTTGCGGGAGGGAAGACGTATATTGTTTTAAACAAGCCTGCAGGCTTTTTGTCTTCCAGGCTGGCTGGCAAAGACTTGGAGAAGGGGAAGAAGAGTGTTTTCAGCCTGCTTTCAGGCATCGACGAAAAAACCAGGAATAGTTTGTTTTGTGTTGGCCGCTTGGATGAAGACACCTCTGGCTTGCTGTTGCTCACAAACGATGGAGTCTTGTGCTCTAGGATAACCAACCCGAAGTATGGTGTTGAGAAGTCTTATTCTGTTGTTTTGGAAAAGCCGGTCAGCAGGAGAGAAGCCAGAAAGATAGAAAAAGGGGTAGTAATTGACTTGGAGGAGGATGGCAGGCTGTCGAACCATAGGACTAAGGCATGCAAGATAGCTGTTGACAGTGGGGATTGCAGGAGGTTGGAGATTACTTTGAGTGAAGGCAGGAAGAGGGAGGTCAAGAGGATGTTCCAGAGCATTGGAAGCAGGGTGGTAAGGCTGAAGAGGATTTCTATTGGGGGCTTGAAGCTGGCTGGATTAGGGATAAAGGAAGGCAGTTACCTTATTTTGGAAAAGGATTTTATTTTGCGTGCAGTCGGCTTTGACAAGCCCTAAGTGCCGCCTGTGACATGGATTATTTTTATATGGCCTTACACTATATATAGAAAGGTGGAGGGATTGCGTATTAGTTGTATTCTAGAGTATTAAACAAAGTTGTTTGGGGGATGAATTATGGAAGAAAAACCTGAAGGAAGTACGGGAGAAAAAACGGTTCATGAAGGCAAGTTGGAGCACGAGAAGGCGCATGAAGTAAAAGTGGAGCATGCGAAGGCGCCTGAAACCAAGGCGGAGAAAAAGGTGCGGAAGAAGGTTAGGAGAGCAAGGAAGGCAAAAACAAAAGTAAGGAAAACGACTGCAAAAGCTAAAGAAGCGCCTGCACGCCGCAAACACCGCGCGAAAAAGTTTATTTCAACCAACATCATTCTGACATTGCTTCTGATTGTAGCGGTTGCTTCAGCAGCTTATATGTATGCCAAGCTGGGTGAAAAAGAGGGTGAGACGGGAGAGGGCGCGACCACAACCACCACCATTGCAGGCGTAAGCCAGTATGGCACCGCCAAGCTGGATTTCTATGTGATGAGCCAGTGTCACTATGGAACGCAGGTTGAGGATGCGATAAAGCCAGTCTTGGACAAGCTTGGAAACAGCGTGGCATTTACACTAAATTTCATTGCAAGCGAGAATGCCGACGGCACTTTCAGCAGCATGCACGGGCAGGCTGAAGTCGACGGCGACATGATGCAGCTATGCGCTGCAAAACATTATCCGAACAAGTATATGGCCTTCATCGTCTGCCAGAACAAGAATGCTAGGGACATTCAGAACAACTGGAAGAGCTGCGCCGCTGAAAATGGTTTGGATGAAAACACGCTTTCAACATGTTTCACAGGAGCTGAAGGAAAGCAGCTGATGTCTGCTTCCATAAAGGCGTCTAACACTGCCAGCGCAAGAGGAAGCCCGACCATGTATCTGAACGGGAAGGCTTACAACGGCGCCAGGGACAGTGGCTCCTTTATGAGGGCTTTGTGCGCTGTCTTGAACAACCATCCAGAGTGCCTTAATTTGCCTGCATGCTCGACAGATGATGACTGCACTGCAGACCCGACTAAAGACGGCAAGTGTGTGAATCCAAATACTAAGGATGCCAAGTGCGAGTACACTAACCCCGTTCCAATAGACATGATTGTTGTTAATTCCAAGGACTGCGGCGACAGCTGCGACACATCCAGAATACTGGCTGTGACAAAGCAGCTTTTCCTGGGCTCTAATGTGAAGAACGTGGAGTACAGCAGCGACGAAGGAAAACAAATTGCTGAAAAATATGGCATAAAGATTCTTCCAGCATACCTGTTTGACTCAAACGTCACGAAGTCGCCCAACTACGCGCAGGTGTCGCGCGCTTTGGTGAAAGTTGAAGACAAGTATATGATAAACCCGCAGGCGGCTGGCTCGACCTACAACCCCACTTTGGTTGAAATCCCAAGAAAACTGGACTTGTTTGTCATGAGCATGTGTCCCTACGGAGTTATGGCAGAAAAGAACCTGAAGGAAGTGTTGGACTTGTTCGGAGACAAAATAAACTTCACTTTGAGGTTTATCGCAGACCAGAGTGCTGACGGCAGCTTCAGCAGCCTGCACGGCCAGAAGGAGGTTGACGAAGACTTGAGGCAGGTTTGCGCCATAAAGTATTATCCAGACAAATACTACAGCTATGTGTTGTGCATAGACGAAAACTACAGCAATGCCGCAAGCATATGGCAGGACTGCGCGCAGAAGTCTGGATTAAACGCAAGCACCATAAAAACGTGCTCTGAAGGCAGTGAAGGAAAGCAACTGCTGGCAGAGAACATCAAGTTTGGCAACGAGCTTGGCATCGGAAGCTCTCCGACATTCCTGATTAACGGCAAAAAGCAGGTTGGCGGCGCAATGCCCGCTGAAACCATAAAGCAGAACATCTGCAATGCTAACGCAGGGCTGGAAGGTTGTGAGAAGACTTTGTCCGGAGCCTCAACAGGCGGCGCTGCTGCCACAGGAGGGGCGTGTTGATTTGGTTTTCACGGTTTTCCCGAGGTTTTCAAGTTTCCAAAACCTGTTCATGCCTATGGCATGAATCTGCACCTCCCCCTAAAGGTGCACCTCGTTCAGGTGCATCCCCGCAAGGGGGACGTTTAGGTGCATGTGCCGTACGATGCTCGTCGAGAGCACCTACCGTTGGGGCACCTACCGTGGCACTCGTAAGGGAGTGCACCGACAGGGGAAAACCATAGAAACAAAACCCCAAATCAAAACCCGTCAAAACCCAAGAACAAAACCCGAACTGAAAACCGAAGACCGTCAATATCCTCCCAGTTCTATTCTTTCCAGCTGTAGGGAGTCTACGTGTATGTGCGTGACTACTATGAGCTGCCCGCTGGAGGCTATTTTGCTTAATGTCTCTCCAAGAATTTCCCTGTGGTTTCGGTCCAAGCTGCCGAAAGGCTCGTCCAAGATTAGTATTCTGGTGTGGGAGAGCATGTCTGTCAAAGCTATTCTAAGGGCGATTGCAAGCTGTATCTTCTCTCCGCCTGAAAGCTGGTCTATTGACATCAACCCATGAGTTGTCTTAATCTGTATTTCATAATTTTTGTCGAAGGCTATTTCACTGTAGATTGGGTTTTCGTTCAATCTTTTGTAGTAGTATGTCAGCAGGCTGTTTAGCTGGGCTATGTAACGGTCGCGCAAATACTTTTGGATTCCCTTGTCTGTGTGGAAAATCTCCCTCGCCTGCGTCAGCAGATTAATCCTCTTTTCCTGCCGGTCTTTGTCGCCTTTCAGTTTTTCGTATTCATCCAGCTTTTTTCTACACTCATCTTCTTTAGTCTTGATTTCACTGACTCTGAACTGTTTTTTGTCTCCTTCATTTGCAAGAGAGTATCTCTTTTTGGTCAAGTCTTCCTTGCCGGCTCTCAGCTGGTTTAACTCGCCTTCGTCATACTTCAGCTGGCTTAATAACTTGGTTTTGCTGTCTTTCTGGCCTGCAATCTGGCTTAATTCCCCGGACAGCTTTTTCTGACGCTCTTCCAGAGTAGTCTTCTGCTTCAGCTCTTCCTTTAAGACCGCAAGCTCACCCTTTATTTTGTTCAGTTCGTCGACTTTTTCCTCCACAGACTTCAGATTCTCGTCTTGGTAGCCGGAGTCGTAGAGCTTTTTCTTCAAGTCCACGATTTGCTCTGACAAGATTTTTTCCTCCTCCTCTTTTTTAGTCAACTCTGACTGCAGGTATTTGGCTTCTGCTTCAGTCTTCTCTAGTTTGGAGAGCTCATCTTTCAGCTGCTGGACACCGGCTTTTTCTTTCTTCAGTTTTTCAGACAAATCAGCCAGTGTGTTTTTCAGTTTTTTGA
>VGJA01000062.1 GCA_016867655.1 Candidatus Altarchaeales archaeon
AAGGCTTTAGAAATGAAAAAGAGTTGGAGGTTTTTCTGGAAAAACTGGGGGAATACGGCAGAGTGCTGTTGTCTTCTGAAGTGCCTCTTTCGGAAAAATTCAGAGAGTATGAAATAAAGACTCCAATACATTTGATACACCATCTATTATACTATGCTTCAGCCTACGTTGGCGAGGGCGCCACCATGGCGTCTGAAGCGGGAATACTAGGAGTTCCCTGGGTTTGGATTTCCAGAGGGCAGAGGAGAGGTTATCTGGAAGAGCAGGAAAACAAGTATGCCTTAGGGTTTAACGTGAAAACGCCTGAAGAAGCAGTGGAAAAAGTCAAGCGGCTGGTGGCAGGCAAAAACGCAGGCTGGCTTGCAAAAAAAGAGCGCCTGCTAAAAGAGAAGACTGATGTTACAGACTGGGTTGTGGACAGAATAATTGAGGAAGGCAAGAGTTGAAGGATAAGAAGGATGAGTGAAGGGATACAAAGAGGGGGAATAGGATAAATGATTGGGGGATATAAGAGAAAAGATGGATGAAATAATTGTTTCAGTCACTGAGGAGTGTAACTCAAGGTGTGTGATGTGCGACATCTGGAAGTCTGACATGAGGGAGGTGGTTGAGCCTTCTGTGTATGCGAGCCTGCCTGAAAGAGTAGGGACTGTGAGGGTTACTGGAGGAGAGCCGTTTTTGAGGGAAGACCTTGCTGAAGTGATTGCTGTGATAGACAAAAGATGTGGGAAACCCCGCTTTGTGTTTTCAACCAACGGCTTGAACCCGAATTTGGTTGAGAAGCAGGTGAAGAAGATACTGGAGATTTCAAAAAAAGTGGGAGTGAGAGTTTCACTAGACGCTGTGGGAGTAATGCACGACAAGTTGAGGGGTGTTGAAGGAGCTTATGAAAAGGCTTTGGAGACATTGGAAAGGTTGAAGAAGATGGGCGTCAGAGATTTAGGCGTGGCTTTCACAATACAAAAAATAAATGTTGGAGAAACAAGCAAGGTATATGATTTAGCATGCAGGCTTGGAGTGGAGTTCACAGGCTGCCTGGTTGAAAGCTCTGACTTCAGGTATTACAATACTAATGTAAGCCTGCCTGAAATGGAAGACCTTGCTAGGCAGTTGGACTATGTCATAGGGGGGGAACTAAAGACTGTTCATGCCTATGGCATGAATCCCCGTAAGGGGGGAAGCCCAAAACACTGGTTTAGGGCGTATTACTTCAAGACTCTTGGAGGTTATGCAAAATTCAAATTGGGTTTGGAGAAAAAGCCTAGAAAGCTGGAGTGCACTGCATTGGAAAAATTCGTCTATATAAGGCCTGACGGAAGCGTTCATGCTTGCATACTCAGGGAAGAATGCTTGGGAAACATCAAGGAAAAAAAGGTGGAAGAAATCTTGAAGGAAAAGAAGGTTGAGGAAATGAAGCTGAAAGTCAGGCATTGTCCGTTGAACTGCTGGACCATGTGCAATGTCACGACAACAATGAAAAAATACTTCCCACAGGTTTTGGCTTGGGTTATGGCAAGCAAGATTAAAGCCCACTTTGGGTTGAAGAGGTTCATTGAAAGATGATTTACGACAAAACAGCAGTCAGGACGGCTTACAAACATTCTCCGGTTGTAGTGCAGAATATGATGCTGACCGCCTATGGCATGCTCAAATGGCTTGAAAGAAATAATAGCACATTCAAAAGTTATGCTAGAGAGTTGGATGAAAGCCAGTGGTATAGCAAGAAGCAGCTTGAGGAATTGCAGAACAAAAAACTGCAGATGATTGTGAAACATGCCTATGAGAACGTGCCCTACTACCACAGGGTTTTTGACGAAAATAAGCTGAAGCCAGAGGACATCAAGACTAAAGAAGACCTGGGGAAACTGCCTTATTTGACTAGAGGGGATGTGAAGAAGAATTTTAAAGAATTGACTGCAGTAAACGTTCCCAAACAGAGTTATTTCAAAGCCCACACTGGAGGCACCACAGGCGACCCATTGAGCTTCCTTTTGGACAAGAGAAGATTGACTTACACCAGAGCGCTGCAATGGAGGCATTGGACTTCTCTAGGTTATAGATTCAGAAGCAAACTAGCTTTCATGAGAGCAGCATCACTGATGCCGCCTGAAAGCAATAGAAAACCCTTCTGGAGGCACGATTTCTTTGAAAACAAATTGTTTCTCTCGGCATACCACGTAGACCAGGAAAAGCTTAGGGATTATGCCGTAAAGATTGTTCAGTGGAAGCCTGAATTCTTGTTCACCTACCCGTTGTCTGCATGCATTCTGGCCAAATTCATGAAAAAAGAGTGTGTGGAAGTTGCATTAAAGGCCGTGTTCACAGGCTCTGAAACACTTTTCCCTGAGCAGAGAAGGATTATAGAAGAAGCGTTCAAATGCAAAGTCTATGATGAATACGGCCATGCAGAGCGGGCTGTAAGAGCTGGACAATGCTCCAAGGGAAGCTATCACATTGACTCCGAGTATGGAATACTGCAGGTGCAGAAAGACGACTGTGATTTAAATCCTGGGGAAACTGGAGAGATTATTGCAACCTCGCTGTCAAACTATTCCATGCCCTTGATTAGATACCGCACTGGAGACACGGCAAGTTTGGCTGACAATGAATGCGCCTGCGGCAGGGGCCTGCCTTTGGTGGAAAAAATCGAGGGCAAGTTTGGAGACTGGATTGCGACTAAAGACGGCAGAATGGTGAGAGGAATCCTGGTGTCTCCGATAATGGGCGAGTTCAGCGATACAATCAAAGAATGGCAGATAACCCAGCGGAATAAAGGAGCGCTCACAGTGAACGTAATCCCTGAAGAAGAATTTAATGGAAAACAGGCAGTAATGCTGGTCAAACGCCTGAAGGATTTGCTTGGAGTTGAAAACGAAATAGAAGTGAAAGTCAGAGACAGGATAGACAGGACGAAGTCTGGAAAGTTCCGCTGCGTGGTTTCAGAAGTGGAAATGGAGAACATATAGGAAAGATGGAAAAGAAGAAAGTGATGATGGTAGGGCCGCTGCCGCCTACAGTGGGGGGGTTGACAACATTCATGCTGGGCGTGATGAACTCCAGTCTGAAAGTGAAGTATGATTTCATTCCTTATGACACATCCCGTCCTGTGAAAAAAACGTTCTCAAAAAATTCCGGAAACATGACTTTGTTTGACGCAGGCATTGCAAGAGCTTTCACTGGAGTATTGGTCACTTTATGGCATATTGCAAAATTCCCTTTCGCACTGATTGCAAGCAGGCCGAATCTGGTGCACGTCCAGACTCCAAGTTACCTGGCCTTCTGGGAGAATGCGGTATACATTGTGATTTCAAGAACACTCGGCTTTAAGACGATACTGCACATTCAGGGCGGGGAATTCAAGCTTTTTTACGACAACAGCGGCATATTCAAGCATGCGATAAAGTATGCAGTAAACAAAGCGGATGTCGTCATAGTATTATCCGAGTTCTGGAAGAAACTGCTGTCAGAATTCGTGGACGAAGGCAAAATCAGAGTGTTGAACAATCCGGTGGACACTACATCATTCAGGCTTGAGAAAAAGCGCGGAGATAATATTCTTAGAATACTTTTTTTGGGCTGCTACTGGAAGAGGAAGGGCATCTATGACATAATGAAGGCAATTCCGGAAGTTGTAAAGGAAAACAAAAAAGTGTTGTTCACTCTGGCAGGGGAGAGCGATATTGAGGAATTCAAGAGGATTTGCAGTGAAGCAGGAGTGGAAAAGTATGTAAGATTTGCCGGAGTGGTTGAAGGAAAAGAAAAGGTTGAAGAATTGGTTAATTCGGACATATTCATATTGCCTTCATACAACGAGGGCATGCCTTTGGCGATACTGGAGGCGATGGCAGCGGGACTGCCGGTTGTGGCGTCAAACGTGGGCAGCATTCCTGAAGTGATTGAAGAAAACGTGAACGGATTTTTGATAACACCAGGCGACTGGAAAACGCTGGCAGACAAAATACTGGCTCTGGCCGGAAGCAAAGAGCTTAGAATGAGAATGGGCGACAACAACAGGAAGAAGACAATACAGTATGACTTGAACACAATTGCGGCAAAACTGGACTCAATATACAAAGAGGTCGCTGCATGAAAGAGATGGGGGAGGTTGCAAGACCGTGGCTGAAGGTGTGGGACAGCGAAGACTTCAATGAACACTTGGCTTCGCTGAAGAGAATGCAAGAAAGGGATGCAATAATATTTCTCGACTTTCTGCCAGAAGAGGGGAAAATCCTTGACGCAGGATGCGGAATCGGCGGAGCGTGCCATCTGATACAAGAAAAAGAGAGCAGGGAGATTTACGGAATAGACCTGCTGGAGAATGCCATAAAGAAAGCAAATGAAAACAAAAGGGAGGACATGCACTTTAGTGTTGGAGACATTACAGCACTGAATTTTCCAGACAATTACTTCAACTTGGTGTTGAGCAGGGGCGTTGTTGAACACCTCCCGGAGCCTGAGAAAGCTGTTGCAGAGTTGTCCAGAGTATTGAAGAAAGGCGGAATACTGTTCATCACAGTGCCGAACAAACACTGCTATACACACAGGCTATACCGCTGGTTTTACAGGAGGATAGGATTGTGGAAGGTTGGAAAAGAGTTGTCGATGTCAGCCAGAGAGCTGGAGGAATTGTGCAGTAAACACAATTGCGAAACAATAGAGAGCGGGACTTTCGACATACTGAGAGCATTGCTGAATCTGTTCACACTGCCGGACAAGCAGAATATTCTAAGCAAGATGGCCCTGCCCATAAGAGGCTTGATTTACTATACATTAAGAGACCTGCTCAAGACAAGGAAAACCAGATTCGGATTCATGACATATGTTGCCGCCCGGAAGAAGTAGAGTACATGATTCCAAACAAAGCCCATATTGCAAGCTGGTAAACCGGCATTGAAAAAGTGTTTTGAACCAAATTCACCAAAATGTTTGACACCAACAGGGTAAAGCAGACTAAAGCCATGTCCCGGTAAAAAAGACTTTTGCTTTGAGTGTAAACCAGATAACACTTTTTCAGCAAAGCCAGTAGAACCCAAAAGTAGAGAAGCAGGCCCAATAGTCCAACCTCTGAGAAAATTTTTATGAAACCGCTGTGGGAGGTCATGTAAAAGCCGGCATATTTTTCCGAAGAAGGTGCAAAGCTGCCGACGCCGTGGCCCAACACCGGGCTTGAAAGAATGTAATCGCGCATCCGGGACCACAAGGACATTCTAAGCTCCATGGACAAGTCTCCAGACTCCTGGCCAAACAACACTCCAAAGCGCATTGAAAAAATGGGGTTCAAGACAACCAAAAGGAACAATACAACCAATACTGCAAGAATCTTCCTGTACCTGAAAAAACCGATTATGAAAAGAGACACTGCAAGCCCGACATAAGTCGACCTTGTGAAGGTGTATATCATGGAGACGACAGAAGACAAGACGACAACGCCGTAGAAAAGCCTGCGCCACTTGGACTGATAGTGCATGAAAAGTATTATCCCCAATACAGTGACGACCATCAGGAAGTTGGAATGCCCCACAGGCCCTGAAAGGCCGTAAATCCTGGTGATGTAGAAGCCGACTCTGCCCTGGCCTGTGGCAAGCTGATACAAACCAGCAAGCAGTGGAAGCAGTGAAGAGTAGATGACCATGTTTGCCACAAACAAGCCTGATTTCTCTCCCTTGTAGAATTCAGCAACAAGAAACAATACGAGGAATATTGTCAAAAACCTTAGGATGTCAACGACGCCCTCATTAAGATAGGGCGTTTCAACCAGGCTTAAAATGCAGACTACAATGAAAAGCAGGTAAGGCAGCGACACGGAATACTTAAAGATGTCAACCTTGTTTCTGGCGGCATGCACGACTCCGAGAGCGATTATCAAGAACGCTAGAATCCAGTTTGGGTTGAATTCAAGAAGACCAATGGAAAAAAACTTCAAGTCGTTAAAAGCCTCCAAAGTGGGGCGCAGGAAAACAAGCAAAAGAAGAAAAAACTCTGGCTTCCTGAAGAACAAAAAAACAAAAACAACGCCCAGAAAAAACAAGGGGATTAAAAGCCAGGACGTGAGCGCCGAAAAAACGCCCAACAGAAATGCAAGCAAGGCAACGGATATTGCCAACGGAGAAGTTTTCATTTTACCGAGGACGCTATTTAACCCAACCTCAATAATAATGTTACGTGAATCATATTAAGCCGTTGGCCAGGATTGCCAGAGGAATGCTGTATGCCACCGCAGGCATAGCAATAGCGCGGTTCCTGAACTACATATTCAGGTTCATCATAGCAAGGCTTGGTCCGGCAGACTACGGGCTCTACTCCATAGGCTCTGCAGTTCTTGAACTGGCAG
>VGJA01000063.1 GCA_016867655.1 Candidatus Altarchaeales archaeon
AAGTATACAACAAAGAACATGAAGCTTGAAATAACGAGAAACATACCCATCATGTCGTCTTCGCAGTTTCCTGCAGCAGCTTTGGTCGCAAAGACAGGGCTCAGGAAAAGCATGAAAGCTCCGAGAATGCCAACTGCCTCGTTGTAGGGCTTCATTTCGTCAAATAGGTATCTGAGCAGGAGGTAGAAAACAACTATCGCAAACGCTCCAATCACAAGCGGATACAGCATGGCGGAGTCTTCTATTGTGAACCCCAAAGGCTTTAGTGCGGTATACATGGAGCCCATGAACAATACTGGAAAAAACCTTTGTGGTGATATGTCCAACCCCATTGGATAGGTGTTGCTTGTCTTGTTGTAGAAAAAAGCGAGACCAAAGTCCTGTCCGTGCGGAATGTCCTTGCCGTAATAACTTATGCCTCCTTTCATCGGGTAGGTCAAGTAGTCGTAGTCTGGAATATGGCCGTCGTTTGCAACAAATTGGGCCCACTTGTAATGCCAGTGGGGGTCTATTTCAGCCAGGTAGATGTCCATTGCAGGCAGGAAGTGCGTCAGCAGTGTTGAGAAAAACAATGCCAATACCAGTGCGACATTCATCTTTATTATTCTGTGTGATGCGAGGGCGTAGAAAAACAGGAAGAGTCCTGTGATTACTGTGAAAATCAGGTAGTCTCTGGCGAGGCTGCTTCCAGGGTATTCTGTTAATCTGTATGAAAACAATGCTGCAACAAAAAGCAGTATTGGAATCCAGTAAAGCATCTTGTTTTTGGTTTTGGCTTTCAGGTGCAGGTTCAGGAAATACAGGCTTAGTATGACTAGAAGCCCAAAGATTATCCAAGCGTTGTCTACCCAAAAACCGTTTCCGGAATAAAACATGAACAGCGTCAGCAGGAAGCTGGCCATGGCAATCAGAAAAAGCGGCTCCTGGAGGTGCTCTTCAAGGTCGTGTTTTTCCCCAACAATTGCTTCCAAGGCTGGTGTGGCGTCACTCCCCTGCTCTTGTTTTTTCTGTCTTCTGGCCATTTAAATCACTCCCTCGCTGGTGAATTACGGGTTTTCGGTTTTCAGTTTCCCCCTGTCGGGGATTCATGCCATGGGCATGAACGGTTTCCACGGGTTTCCAGTTTTCAGAAAACTGAAGACCCAAAACTGGAGACCGAAGACTGAAGACCGAAAACTGAAAACCTTAAGTGCGGGAAGGCTTCACTTGCCATATCTGCGCTCCCTAGAATTGTAGTCGTCTATGATTTTTTCCAGGTCGTTTTCTCTAAACTCCTGCCAGAGCTTGTCGACAAAATATATCTCAGAGTAGGCGGACTGCCAGAGCAAAAAGTTGCTGAGCCTTTCTTCAGAAGTCCTGATGACGATGTCCGGGTAGTCTCTAATCCACAGGTTGTTTCTGATGTTTTCCTCGTTTACTTCAAGCCCTTTGGAGGTGATGTTCCTCACAGCGTTTATTATCTCCTGCCTGCCGCCGTAGCCGACAGCGAAATTCAGCGTGAAATTGTTGTAGTCTTTTGTCTTCTCTTCCAAATCGTCCATGCTTTTTATGAGCTCTACGCCAAGCTTTCTGTCTACAGTCTGGAGAAGGGACTCTTTGTCGCCGCAGACTTTGATGCGAATCTTCTTTTCATGTATTCTCTTGTCGTTCAAGGCTTTTTTGGCCTGTTCGGAAAAAACCCTGTAGAGCGTTTCTACCTCTCTTTTGCCTCTGTTTGTGATGTTCTCCAGAGAGAGGGCGTAGATTGTGACCTCTTTGACGCCTCTTTTCATGCCCCAGTCCAGAAAGTCGTAGAACTTGCTTATGCCGCTTCTGTAGGAGCCCATGAGGCTGGTTATGCCCATCTTCCTCATATACCTGCGGTTGCCGTCTGGAATCAAGCCAATGTGCATTTTCCCTAACCTTTGACTTGTGGTCTAGGCCACGTTCTTACATATAGGTATTATGTTTAATTAATAAGTAGCATGGAATTTAAAGTTATAGACGCTTCTGCGCTGCTGCATTCCGACTTCAGTTGCAGTAATCAGAGGTATCTGGTTCCGAACAGCGTCATGCTTGAGATTTTGGACGAGAAAACTAGGATTCTTGCAGAGCAGGCGTTGAAGTCAGGCAGATTGAAGATACTGGATCCTGGAGAGGACTCAATAAAAAAAGTGGTTTCAAAGGCTTCTAAAACCGGAGACGACAGCAGTCTTTCCAAAGCGGACGTTGACTTAATCGCCCTGGCTTTAGAGAAAAAAACTGTTTTGCTGTCAGACGACTATGCGATACAGAATACTGCAAGGCAGCTTGGCTTGAAGGTCGAGTTTACAGCCCAGGAGGGCATAAAAAAGACCGTAAAATGGGTTAAACTGTGCGAAGGCTGCGGCAGGAAATACGAGGCGTCTACTGCTGGAGTCTGCGGGGTCTGCGGCTCCAGGCTGAGAAAACATTCATCTGGCTAATTCTGCTTTGTCTTTGAGCATCAAGTATACTGCAGCATACTCTGGCAGGCTTGCTTGCTCTCCAACTTTGTATGGTCCATACCTCTTGTCCTTGAGTTTGAAGCTGTCTATATCACTTGTTGTTCTAACTTTGACCTCACTTTCCCCGAAGGCTATTGCATCAAACTGCGGGTTGAATGAACTGATGTCTTTTACTCTAGCAGCCTTCAATCCTGTGCCGCCGTGCAGTGAGTCTGGAAGCCTTATAAGCCTGCTGGTGTCTAGAGTAACCATTTTGTCTGTGTCTCCAGTCAGCCTTACAGCGTAATTCTCTATGATTTTGTCGAAAGATTTTTCCCTGAATCCTTCAACACCCTCCCAGAATCCTTTTTCCAGAGACTCCAAAAGCTTGTTCTTCTTCTCCGCACTCATCTTGGAATTTTCAATGTAATCTAAAACCCCCTCGTAGATTCTTTTAGGCCAGCCGGTGCTGTCTTTGTTGGGGCCTACAAGAATGCTACTGCGTATCCTCGGGCTTCTTTTCTCGCTTTTGCTGAACACAATACCATTTTGCACTTCCTCCTCGCGCAGAAAACACTTCCTGTCCATGCCGGTTGCGGTAACATAGTCGACTATCTCCCTTCTCGCATCCCCGCTTAGTTTCAAAACTTTTTCATCCCGGCAGTGTATGTGATAACCCTTGCTGCCTGAAAAGTTGATGCTTATATCGTTCATGCTTAAGTCAAAGTCGTCCACAAGGAATTCTAGCAGGTTGGTTGTCTGCCTTCTAACGGCTTCAAGAATCTTCTCATCCAGCAGCGGCATCTCGGCATCCAAGTCAAAAACCAAGTCAGCTCCCAACCAACTTTTTTCCTTCATCGTCTTGTTTTCAGGAAACTCATAGTATGCCGCAGAATAGGAGATGTAGAAGGGCGTCTCCCTCTGTAGGTAGTTCTGCAGTTCCCTGCCGTTTTTGAAGGACCGGTGCCTGAACTTTATCTTCTCCTCCAGGGTTCCAAAGCCGAACTCCCGTTGTTCAATCCTCTGGGGAGGTTCCGCAGTGTTCCTAATGTAGTAGTCCTTGAACCTTTTGGCCAGAAAAACTTTGGTGTCTACTTCCATCAAACCAACCCCTGACTTCAAATACAGTATCTAATAATATACTTTACAAACAATATCTAAAAGATGACCCTAGACTACCAAAAGCTTGGCTTCAAATGTGGTATAGAAATACATCAGCAGCAACCTTTTAACAAAAGCTTGACCAAAACAAAGGCAGCGTTCACTCCCTTGCGGTCGCTCAGCTGCCCATCTCGCCTCGCTCGATATTGCAAATAAAATGACCATTGATTACAACCAAATTGGTTTTAAATGCGGCATAGAAATCCACCAGCAGCTTGAGACGCACAAGCTGTTCTGCAGTTGTCCCTCTTTGATTAGGGAGGAGAAGCCAGACTTGGTTGTTGAGCGCAGGATGCGCGCTGTCGCCGGCGAGCTTGGGGAAGTAGACCGAGCTGCGTTACACGAGTTTCTCAAGAACAGAAGGCTTTTGTATGAAGCTTATTCAAACTCAAACTGCCTTGTGGAACTGGATGAAGAGCCGCCTCATCCCTTGAACCAAGGGGCTTTGGAAATTGCTGTTGAAACAGCTTTCCTGCTGAAGGCCAGGCTTGTGGATGAACTGCAGGTTATGCGGAAGACTGTCATAGATGGCTCCAACACCACCGGCTTTCAGAGAACGATACTGGTTGCAATGGACGGCATTTTGGAGACAAGCGAGGGCGCTGTTGGCATTCCCACAATATGTCTGGAGGAAGATGCAGCCAGAAAGATTGAGGAAAAAGGCGACACAATCGTCTACAGGTTGGACCGGTTGGGGATTCCTCTGGTTGAGATTGCTACCACTCCTGACATAAAGAATCCGAGGCATGCCAAAGAAGTTGCAGAGAAAATCGGCATGTTGTTGCGTGCAACAGGAAAAGTAAAGCGCGGTTTAGGGACAATACGACAGGACTTGAACGTTTCCATCAGAGATGGCTCCAGGGTTGAAGTCAAAGGGGTTCAGGCTTTGAACGACATACCCAAGATTCTTGAAAACGAGGTGTTGCGGCAAATGCGTTTGGTTGAAATCAAAAAGGAGTTGGAAAAAAGAGACGTAAGGAGAGATGACTTGAGGAGGGATTATGTTGACGTTTCAAACGTTTTCGCAAGCAGTGGGAGAGACTGGGTTAAATCCAGAATAAGGGCTGGGGAAAAGGGTTTGGCTGTCAAACTGAAGGGCTTTCAAAGCCTTCTTGGAAAAGAATTGATGCCAGACTACCGTTTTGGCACGGAGTTGGCGAGAATAGTCAAGTCCACCACAGGCGTTGGGGGAATAATGCATTCAGACGAGAAAATTGACGTTGATTTAAGGAAGGAGTTGGACAGAAAACTGGAGACTGGAGACCAGTCGGCTTTTGTTTGTGTTGTTGCCCGGATGGATGTTGCTGTAAAAGCGCTTGGCGTTGTTGTTGATCGCTGTGTTGTTGCTTTGACTGGCGTTCCAGAGGAGACGAGAATGGCTGTCGGCGAGCTTACTGAGTATATGAGGCCATTGCCTGGAAGCCACAGGATGTATCCAGAGACTGACGAGCCGCTTGTCTTGATGAGCAAACAGTTGTTGGACAATATTAAAGCCAGCCTGCCTGAGTTGTTTGAAGACAAAGCCAAAAGGTATGAAAAAATGGGTTTGAGCGGTGAATTGGCCTCCCAGCTGTCCAAGTCAGCTCTTTCATCCAAGTTTGAGGAGTATGCCAGCAGGCATGCGAAACTGAAGCCTTCTTTGATAGCTGGCCTGCTGTTGATGGCCCCCAAGGAGGCTAAAAAAAGGTTTAACGCAAACGTTGAACTGCTTGCAGACAAACATTATGAGGAAATACTGGGCTTATTGGAAGGTGGGGCAATCACCAAAGACGTCCTGGCTGAACTGCTTGCAGTGCTTGCATCAAATCCAGATAAAAAGGCTGGCGAGCTTGCGAAAGAAAAACAATTGACTGCACTTAGCATGAAAGAGATTGAATTGCTTGCAAGTCGAGTAATAGAAGAAAACCGGGAACTGAAGACTGGAAACCGAAGACTGGAAACCGAAGACTGGAAACCCGTGTCCCCTCGGGGGATCCCCGTTAGGGGGAAAACCGTGGAAACCGAAAACCGACAACAAGCATTAAACATCTTGGTGGGAAAGGTGATGGGCTTGTGTAAAGGCAGAGCAGATGCTGAAATAGTGAGAAAAATTCTGGAGAAAAAGCTGGGGTGAGTCTTTAAACCCTATTTTTATATCTCCTAGTTGAATATCATTAACCAAATTTTGTAAGATGGAATGTAAGGTTGTTGTGTCTGATCCGGAATCTGGAAAGTCCTACCAAAGGGAGTTGAAGGACGAGAAGGCCAAGAGACTGAAGGGCCTCAAGCTGGGCGCTGAGTTTGACGGCAGTATTCTAGGGCTGACAGACTACAAGCTGGTTGTCACAGGCGGAAGCGACAAAAGCGGCTTCCCGATGAGGAAAGGAGTTCATGGAATAGCCCGAGAGATGGTGTTGAGCAAAGGCGGCGTCGGCTACAACCCTCTTAGGGAAGAGAGAATAAGAAAACGCCTTAGAGGAGAAGTCATAGCTGAAGACATAGC
>VGJA01000064.1 GCA_016867655.1 Candidatus Altarchaeales archaeon
ATAAGGCATGAAGCCAGGAAGATTGAGGACGAGCTTAAAAAGCCGAGAAACTGCCCCCAATGCGGAAAACTTAAAGTAAAGAGGAAGGCTGCTGGAATATGGGTTTGTAGTTCATGCAATCTCGTTTTTGCTGGCGGAGCTTACATGCCCCACGCAGTCAAAAAGACTGCCGAGGAGTTGGAGGAAAAAGTGGCTCGAGTTGAGGCTCCAAAAAAAGTTCCCAAGGAAAGGCAGGAAAAAAAGCCTGAAGAAAAAGTTGAGGTTGCAGAAAAATCAAAACCGGGAACGGAAGACCGAAAACTGAAACCCCGTGAAAACCGGAAACCGAAAGCAAAAAAGGAGGAGCAAGAATGAGCTACGTTTGCATTGAATGCGGCCATGAGGTGGACTACGACTATTTGGTGAAAAACAAGCTGAAGTGCACCAAATGTCGCGAGAAGCGTTCAAACATCTGGGTGAAAAAGAGGCCTCCAGTAAGCAAGACCGTCATTGCCAGATGAATACCCTGGAAGCTGAGTTCACGCTGACTGAAGAAAAAGCCAAGATAATAGCTGATTCTCTGGAACTGGAGTCCAGGGAAAACAAGAACGAACGTTCCAAAACCAAAGTATCCTACGAAGGAAAGAAACTAAATCTGAAAATAGAATCTCCAGACCTGCACGCACTAAGAGCTGCAGTAAACACCTACTTCAAATGGATAATAATGGGCGATGAACTCGCCTGAATTTTTCTTTTGCTAGATTTTTGGCGTGAGCACGATTGATGTCAGTGCCATCACCAACATTCCGATGAACAGTCCAAGTATTGCGAGGTGTTGGGTGCGGTCTTCCCTGTGTTTGTAGACATAGGGTAAGAGTTCGTCAAAGCTTATGAAAATCATGATTCCAGCGACTGCCGAGAGAATAATCCCCAGTGTGAATGGACTCAGGAAGTCGTGCAGGAACAGCAGGCTCACGACCGCGCCTATGGGTTCGACAATGCCTGAGAGAAAGGCGTAGTAAAGCGCCTTCTTCCTGTCCCTGGTTGCGTAATACACCGGCATTGAGACTGCAATTCCTTCAGGAATGTTGTGCATTGCAACCGCAAATGCTATCAGAACTCCCAGCTTAACGTCCAAGATTGAGGAGAATGTGACTGCGATTCCTTCAGGAAAGTTGTGTATTGCAACGCCCAAAACCAGCAGGATTGAGGTTCTTTTAATCCTCTCCCTTCTGTTGCACCTGCATGTTTCCTCCTCATAGGTATGAGGTATGAGGACGTCGATAAGGTAAATAATAATTGCGCCTCCGAAAAAACCCAGTATCGCGTATCCAAAGGTTGTGTTCTTGATTCCCTGAGAGAGCAGTTCAGTGAAAGATATGAAAATCATGGCGCCAGCTGAAAACCCGAAGGCGACGCACAAATAACAGAATCTGACTTTCCTCACTGCAAAGGAAATCAAGCCTCCTACAAGGGTTGAAATGCCCGCCAGAAAAGCCAGGAAAACCGGGAATGCATAGGAAACATCTGTCATCTTGCTATATCCATTGTTTTAAGGCAAAAAATAGGGCAGGCGTGCAGTCCCGCGTCCAGTTTGTTGTCCGGTCGTGTGTTCTATTTAAATGTTTATTCCAATAGTCTAGGGTTATGGACATTCCTCCGCAGGTTCAGGACAAGTTGGCGCAGTTTCAGACGCTTCAGCAGCAGCTTCAGCTTTTGGGCTTGCAGAAGCAGCAGCTTCTTGTTCAAGGCAATGACGTGGACAATGCTTTAACTGAATTGGGGAAGATTTCTGGGGGGGAGAAGGTTTACAGGGCTGTTGGCATGCTTTTGATTGAGTCCAGCAAGGGCGAGAGCGAGAAAATGCTGAAAGAAGAGAAGGAGTTGGGCGACACCCGCATCAAGGTTCTTGAAAGGCAGGAGAAGAAGCTTACCGAAAGGTTTGAGGAACTTCGCAAGGAACTGCAGGCGATGCTCGGCAAGGGCGAGTAGGGTTGCTGGGACGTTGTTTCTGGGTGGCTGTTTAAAGTTATTCTAGGCATAAGAGTTTGTTGGGGTGTTGTTTTTTTTAGGTGGCTGTTTAAGGTCATTTGGGCATACGGGTTTTGTTGGACGATGGTTTCCAACTGGTTGTTTAAGGTTATTTATTAATGTTGCCATAATTTAACATTATGGTGTTTCAGAATGTGCTTGAGTCCTATGGCTGTGTGAGGATTATAAACAGGGGTAGTGACGTTCTTCCAGAGTATTTTGTTGTTTTTCCAGAGCTGAACGAGCAGGAGAAGAATGTTGTTGACAACCCCTACAACATTGTGAAGGACTATCGCGAGGTTTTGAAGAACATTGATTCCATGGCGTCTCCAAAGGAGAAGGAAGAGTATGTCAAGAATTACTTGAGGGAGCAGCTTAATCTCGCTGGCATTGGAGTGAAAAACCAGGATTATTTGATTACTGCCATAATGGACCAGGTTTTCTTCGGCTATGGGCGTCTGGGTCCTCTTATCAGGGACGAAAGGCTGGAAGAAATTATGATAAACGGCGTTGAGAGCAATGTTTTTGTTGTGCACAGAAAGTATGGCATGTGCAAGACCAACATAAAGTTTGAGAGCAAGGAGTCTTTGACTGAGATAATACACTGGCTTTCAAGTTATGTGGGAAGAGAAATCAACGAAGAGAGGCCTTTGCTTGATGCGCATATGCCCGATGGTAGTAGGGCGAATGTTGCTATTCCGCCTGCTGCGCCCTACGGGCCGGCGATAACGGTGAGAAAGTTCAAGAAGGTGCCCTATAACGTGATAGATTTGATTAAGTTTGGGAGTCTGACAACGGAGTTGACTGCCTTTCTGTGGCTTTGCATTGAAGGACTTGGGATACACCCTATAAACATGCTGATTTCAGGGGGCGCTGGCAGCGGCAAGACGACTTTGCTTAACGCCTTAGCAATGTTCGTCCCCTACACAGAGCGTATTGTTACAGTAGAAGACACTTTGGAGTTGAACTTCAACTTCATCGACAACTGGGTTCCTTTGGAGGCGATGCCAGCAGTGTTGGATGTTCACACCTCAAGACTTGACATGGAGATGTTGCTGAAGAATGCGCTGAGGATGCGTCCAGACAGAGTTATTGTCGGCGAAGTGAGGGGCCAGGAGGCTGAGACATTGATGGTTGCCATGGACATCGGCTTGAAGGGCAGTATGGGCACAATACATGCGAATAATGCCAGGGAAACAACCTTAAGACTTATGGACGAACCCATGTCAGTGCCTTTGAGAATGATACCTATGATAGACATAATAGTGGTGATGAACCGCATTTTCGACCGAAGGAGGGGCCTGCTGAGAAGAGTCACACAGGTTGCTGAGATAACCGGCATTGAGGGTAGTGTAATCCAAATGGGCGACATATACAAGTGGGACATGCAGTTGGACCAGATAAGCAGGACTGCGTATCCCATACTGTTGTTGGACAAGGTGGCTGAAGCCTGCAATATTCCCAAAAAGAGGATTCAGACCGAGCTGCTTGTCAGAGAGAAGGTGCTGCAGTATATGGTGAAC
The DNA here is from genome assembly GCA_016867655.1 of Candidatus Altarchaeales archaeon. Taxonomy (GTDB): domain Archaea; phylum Altiarchaeota; class Altiarchaeia; order IMC4; family SCGC-AAA252-I15; genus VGJA01. Next base: position 3,534 of record VGJA01000064.1, read on the forward strand.
AAGGACATAAGGGACAACAACCGGGTGTTGGATTTATTCCAGAAGTATCACGTGAGCCCGCAGCTGGTGATAGACGAGATAAAGAAGAATGAAGTTAAGGAGCAGTAATATTCTCTTGTCTTGAATGTTCTTTCATCTTGTCTTACAATCGGTTGATAATAGATGGGGCAAAGAGGAAGGACTTTTGGTTTTACTGATTTTGTTGTTTGGAATGTTTTTTCATCCTGTCTTACAATCAGTTGGTTATGAACGAGATAAAAAAGAATGACTTTTTTTGGGTAAGATTGTCAGTGACCTTTTTGTTTTGAGTGTTTCTTCATCCTGCCTTCCAGCTCAACTAGGACGTCGTTGAATTTCGCATCTCTTGCAGCCAGGTAGATCATCATGTGGTAAATCAAGTCTGCTGTCTCCCATTCCACTGAATCCTTGCCTTTGGCTTTTCCGGACTTCAAGAGTTCCCTGCATTCCTCAAGTATTTTTTTCTCAAGCTTCTTTTTGTCTTTAAGCATTTTGCAGGTGTAGGAGCCTTCAATCGGGTTTTTCTTGCGGTCTTCTATTATCACCCAAAGTTTCTCGAGGACTTTTGTCTTCACTTCTTGTATACCTCGTTTGGGTTGAACAGTTTCTCTCCTATAGTCTTGAGGACGCCCTTGCTGTTTTTCCTGTAGAAGCAGCTTCGGTAGCCTTCGTGGCATGCTCCCCCCTTCTGCTCGATTTTAAGCAACAGTGCGTCCATGTCGCAGTCCACAAAAAGCTCCTTCACCTTCTGAAAGTTTCCAGAGGATTCGCCCTTAAGCCAGATTTTGTTTCTGGAAGTTGAGTAATAGTGGACTTTTCCGGTTTCAAGGGTTTTTTCGAAAGCTTCCTGGTTCATGAAGGCTGTCATCAAGACTTCCCCGGTTTTGTAGTCCTGGGTTATGGCTAGCACTAAACCGCCTATGCCGTCTATTGAACGCTTCTTCAGTGTATTCCAGTTTAGTTTCTCCTCTGCCATAAGTTCTTATTATTAAGCCTTATTCCTTAATTAATAGCACGATGTTTAAGCAGGAAGACGAGGAAGTGTCTGTGACTCCGGAAGGTGTTCCCATAGTCAGAGTCAGGACTCCGAGGGGCAGGCAGCTTCTGGGGGAGGTGGAGCAGCTTTTGGGCGACCGTAGGATGAGCGTCAAATGCACTGACGGCCATGTTCGCCTGTGTCGTATTCCAGGGAAAGTCCGGAGGAGGATTTGGATTAAGGAGGGTGATATACTGCTGGTTGAGCCTTGGACTGTGCAGACTAACGAGAAGGGCGACGTCTTGTGGCGTTACACCCCCCAGCAGGCCGAATGGCTGGAGCGCAAGGGTTTTCTAAGAGGGTTGTAAGCGGTTTCCAAATGGAAGAAGTTATTCATGCTAGAGGGCATTTCAACGTGAGGTCGAGGCATGAGACCACTTTTGAAGTCACCAGGGAAACGCACTTGACCCCCAGGGGGGACTGCATTATTGCCGTTGCAGCGGACAAAGGAATGGACGATCTTTCTGAAGAATTCAAGAAAAAATTGAGGGATGACAACGCAACACTGGAGATTACTGTGGAGTGCAATGGAATACAGGAAAAAGTGATTGCGCATGGTTCAAGGCAGTTGATACTGAAGCATCCAACCGACATGGTTGTGAGGAAAAGCGAATTCATAGACGGAAGGACATTGGCAATCAAGGCAAGCAAGTCAGCCAAAGAATTCAATAGAAAACTGGTTGGAGAACTGAAGAAAGATGTTGTAGTGAAAGTCACGTTGCGCTTAAAGTAGTGCAGTTGAATAATTACTTGCTTATGGCTAACATGGGGTTTATTTTTTCTGCTGGTGTTCGTGCTTGTTTGCTTGAGGTTAGCGCTGAAAAGCCTGGGAATGTTTTTTCTGGAAGGGGTTTTGGGAACACGTCTTACAGCGATTTTGTCAGGGGTTCTAGGGCTTTGAAGCCTGCCTTGCGTGAGAGTGTTTTGAGGGGCTTTCAGGCTGGTAGAAGAGTGATTGGTGTTGAGGATGTTGGAGTTGGTTCTTTGATTAAAGAGGCTGTTTTGGCTGTCAGAAAATCGCATGGAGGCGGCAACACCCATTTGGGCATTGCCATGTTTTTAATTCCTTTGTGTGCTGCCGCAGGCTTTTGCATTGCTTCAGGCAAAGGTTTTTCTGGCTTGCAGGCTTGTTTGAAAAAACTTTTGTATGGCACTGCAGTGAAAGATTCTTTGGATTTTTATGATGCCGTTAACATTGCCAGAGCCGGCGGGCTTGGGAAATCAAGGCTGGATGTGAGAGACAAAAATTCTAAGAAAAAATTGAAAAAATTGAATATGACTTTTTTGAAGGTGATGGAATACTCCTCTCGCAGAGACATGGTTGCCAGAGAGCTTGCCAGGGGAATGCCAATCATTTTCAATTTTGTAGTGCCTAACTTGGAAAAAAACACCAGAAAAACCAGAAACATCAAAAAAGCAATAGTGCAGACTTATCTGCAAACGCTTGCAAAATACCCCGACACGTTGATTTCAAGAAAACTT
>VGJA01000065.1 GCA_016867655.1 Candidatus Altarchaeales archaeon
GGATGACAGGCTTATAAAAGATGAATCCGGCAAGCCTTTTTGGTTCCCAAAACCGGCAGGAGAAAGCTATAAAACTGAACTACTGTCTGAGGATGATAAGAAGCAAGCGGCTGCCCTAAAAAAGATAAGCAAAAGCCCTTATGCAAAAAGAACGGCTGAAGAAATCCTCGAACACGGCCTGCTAGCCGGGACAGGATGCACAGACTACACGACAGTATTCGTCTCACTATGCAGACACTCCGGAATACCAGTAAAGCACGTGCTTACAGTCAGTGCGGACTGGCTGAACCTCCCAAATGATGACAAACAAGACCCGCACACACACAGCTTCACCAGAGTCTACGACAAGGAGACAAGCAAGTGGAAACTCTATGACCCAAAATGGTGGAAGAACCCGAATTACAGGGACTTTTACAGCGGACGAGATGAGGGCGGGCTTGACTCACACGTGCATGCAGACGGTGAAAAATTCGTATACTACGGAGAAGATGATAATTTGTGGGGCATGGGAATGAGATCCAGTAAGGAACTTCGCGAAGTCCTGCAAGGGTTCAGAAGAGAATACAAAGCCCAAAGAAAAGAATAAAGGCATGTTAAAATGAAATTAAACAAAACATGGCATGCAAGCAATAAAATGCCTGAAAATGCTTCTTTCGAACAGAGAGTTGGATGGCATCTAGAGCATGCTAAAAACTGCTCCTGCAGGCCAATACCAAAAAAACTGCTGAAAGAAATGAAAAAGAAAAAGTTCTGTAAAAATGCCTGAAAGCAAGCCTGATGAAAATGAGGGAATCAGTTGTGTGAATCATCATAGCCACTTTCAGCAACTAAGACCTTCAATAAAAAAAATAATCGCAACCAAACACTTTCTGAAAGAAGCTGAAGACTTCAACCCAAATTGGATACTAGACTCCCAACACCAACACTTCACAATACTACACAAGCTGGAAGAAACCATCAAAGGAAACCACATATTCCGAGCACTCCACAAAGGCGTCCACATCGTCTATGCAATAGACAAAAACCACAGGCTAATACTCTTAAGAGCCTTCAGCAACTTTAAACACTACTTGAGATACCTGGACGACAAAAAAACAATACAAAAAACAATACAAAAATCTGAATAGAAGGGCCTTGGGCCTGACCGGATTTGAACCGGTGGTCTTCGCCATGTTGAATTCCCTGCTAAAAGTCTGCGAGTCCCGCAAAGCGGGACGAGCATGTGGGGCTATCCCGTGAAACGGGAGTATGCCCCTGCACGCCCTTATGCGTGCATCCCCGCAAGGGGGACTTTGATGAACCTTTAGCAAAGGTTCCGTCAAGGCGACGTCATAACCGAGCTAGACTACAGGCCCGTGAGGTTAATGATAGGTATGTGTTTTATTTAAGTCTTGGGTAACCTTCAGGGGGTGCATGTTGTGTGCGTTTTTCCTACTGTGTGCAGTTTTTCTTATTTTTAAGTAAATCTTACTTATATGTTTATTGGAGGTGTTTTGCATGTACCCAAACATTGATGTTGAGCCGTCCAAGATGTCCACCCGAGGGCAGATTGTCATTCCTCGGGAGATCCGGGAGAAGCTTGGTTTGAAGAGGGATTCCTTGTTCATGGTCGGAGCCTTAGACAAGGAGACGATAATACTGAAGAAGATGGATAAGGCGCGCATAGCAGCAGGTTTTATGAAACTAAGGCAGGAAGTCTTGTCAAGGACTGGTGGATTTTCGGGCGAAGAAATCGAGGCTGAAGTAAATGCCGTACGGAAAAAGAGGTAGGATTGTGTTGGACACCAACACGATTGTCTCCGCCCTGCTTGGAAGAGATGGCAAGCCAGCTAGAGTGCTGGCCGAAATAAGCAAAGGGAATTTCATAAACTACGTGTCTGAGGACATACTTCGTGAAGTCCAAGAAGTGCTGTCAAGACCCAAGATTGTGTTTAAAACCAGCGACCATGAGAGGCAGTATTTAGTGAACTTCATAACCTATTTCTCAGAGATAATCACACCCAAGAAAAAGCTGAGGGTCATGACTGAAGACCCTGGCGACAACAAGATACTTGAATGCGCCCTTGAAGCCAAAGCACATTGCATCATAACCGGAGACAAACACCTGCTTAAACTACGAAAATACAAAACAACTGCTATATTGGATAGTGGAGAATTTATGGGGAGGATGGCTGGTAAAGGCTAACAAATAGTTTGACAACATAGACAGGAAGTATCATATTATTGGTAGTATAGAAATTCCTTATCTGCGTGCCTGCCTTTCAGTCGTTTCTTTTGGTGCTTCTGCCGAATCCGCATTTGGCGCAGGCTTTTTTTCTGATGTGGTAGCTTTTGTGTCCGCACCGGGGGCATTTTATGTGTATTCTTTTTTTGCCCCTCTTGCCCATGCTTGGAGTTCCCTTAGCCAAATTTATTCCTCCTTTTGATTGTTAAATTGATTGTTTTGAGCGCACCCATCATAAGTTGCGTTCGTAAGTCTTATTCTCGAGTTTTATTCTATGTATTCATGTGGGGGTGCGCATTCTTATTTGATTTTCTGTGGGGTCGAAGACCCCACCCCTCTTCTTTCTTTTTTCGTGAACGTTTTTTGCCCCCTTTGGGGGCATGTCCCTAAAAGGGACCCTTTCTTCGGGAAGAAAGAAAAAAGGTTCTATGCTACGAACAGTATCATGTCTCCTCTGACGAAGAGTTTTGGGAATTTTTTTGTCAAATCGCTTTCTTTTAGTTCCGCGTTCTCTAGGACGAGGTTGATGTGTATGTCGAAGGCTTTTAGTTTGCCTTGGATTTCGGTTCCGTTTTTCAGCTTGACCATGATTTGGTTTTCAAGCAGTTCGTTTAATGCGTCCAGTGGTTTCATTTTTACTGTGCCATTGAAAAAAACATGGCGGATTATAAATTGGCGGTGGGGTTTAAAAGCGGTTTTTATGTTCCTATGCCCAGTATTTGTTTGCAATGGAATCTGTTAGGTTGGGTGTGGACGGCGTTTATTTTTGCAGGCTTTCTTATGGCAGTGAGTTGGTTTCCGAGTTGAGGGATTTTGCTGTTGAAAACAAAGTTGATTCCGGGTTTTTCACTGCCATTGGCGCTGTCCAGAATGCTGTCTTGGGGTTCTACAAGCAGGGTGAGAAGAAGTATGTGGAGGAGAAATTTGAAGAATCTCTTGAGATTGTTTCCTGCATTGGAAATATTGCTTTGAAGGAGGATGAGACTTTTGTCCACGCCCACGCCTGTTTTTCCAAGGAAGACAATAGCACAGTAGGCGGCCACCTGGTTTCTGCCAGAGTTTTTGCTGGAGAGGTTTTTTTGTTTGCCTTTGACGACAAGTTGAAGAGAAGGTTTGACGAGGCGACGGGGCTGTGGCTGGTGGACTTGAAAAGTTAGGCGTTTTCCGGTAGTATTTGGATTATCAGTGCCATCAGGTCTCCTGCATAAAGTGTGATTAAATTCTGAGCATTGCCTGTAGTATCAGTGCCATCAGGTCTCCTGCATAAAGTGTGATTAGAAAGGCTATTGTTATTATTGGCATGAATTTCACTCCCCACTTTATTTTTATGCTGGAGGGTATTTTGTTTTCGGACGACAGTTTTTTTATCAGCTTTAGCTGCTGCTGGTTTAGGCCTTCTATGTCTCTTTTTGAAATTATTTTTTTTCCTTCATATTTTAGGTCTTCGGCCAGCGCGTCACCTTCTTTCAACTCTGAAACCAAAATGACTTGGGTTAGCAGTATTTCTTCTGAAGTCTTGAGGTATAGTGACGCCAGAGTAAAGATAGGTAATATTGCCGAGAATGCGATGAAAAGGGTGAATTTGGTGGCCAGATAGAGTGCGAGGGGCAGGGCGACTGAGGTTAACAGCATGAACAGCGTTTTCTTTTGAACCGTTTTTTTCCTGAATTCTGCGTAGACTTCCGGCTTTTTGCAGCTTAGTATGAGCATGTATATTAGCGCGTAGGGCATTGCCAGGATGCCCATGTTTAGGAAGTAGGCTGTGTGGTAGGGCGTTATGGGCGTGTTCCACGTGTAGTTTAGGGAGTTTAACAAGCCCAATGTGCATCCCAAGCCTAACAGTATTTTTACGTCTCCGCCGCCCCACTGGCCCAGCTTGAAAAGGACATAGGCTATGATGAAGTAGCTGAATCCAATGGTTATTGCATTCGACACTGGGTTTGTGTTTTTGGCGTATATTGCAAGGGAGATTGCAAGCAGCATTATTGTTATGGTGAAGCCAATGCTTATTTTGTCTGATATTTCGCCTTTCTTTAGGTCTTGTATCGACGCTAAAAGTAGGAACAGCAGTGCGGTTGCTATCACAATTGAGAGAAACATGATTTAATATTTGTTAGTGCAATTAATAAGGGGAGGGTGGTTTTGTTTGAAGAATGTTGTTTGTTTTGACTTGGAAGGGCCGCTGTCGCCGCAGGACAACGCCTATGAGTTGATGGGCTTGTTTGAGAATGGCTACAAGATTTTTGAGGTTTTAAGCAGGTATGACGACATTCTGACTTTTGAGGGGAGGAGGAATTATGAACCGGGGGACACGCTTTCTTTGATAATACCTTTCTTGGTTTATCACAACATTTCTGAAGACGACATTGTGAGGGTGTCCGAGAGGGCGAGGATTGTTGACGGCGTCAAACGGGTTTTGTCCAGGATAAAAGGAGGGTGGAGTGTTTATGTCATTTCAACCAGCTACAGCCAGCATGCTTTGAACATTGCACGGCAAGTGGGCATCTCAAAGGAGAATGTTTATTCCACGAAACTTCCTTTGGATGTATTCTACAAGAGGATTGACAGAAGGGACTTGGAGATTGTTGGGCAAATGCAGGAAAAAATACTTGGCAGTCTTTCTGGAAAAGGCGACCAAGAGCTGAAGGCTGTTTTGGACGAATTCTACAAAAGTATTTCTAAGACTTCTCTGGGAATTTTGAGTGAGGTCAAGGTGGTTGGCGGCGTTAGGAAGCTGAACGCCCTGAGAGAAGTAGTTTCAAAGGAGGGCAAGAAGTTGAGTGAAGTTGTCGTTGTCGGCGACAGCATCACGGACTTTAAGATGCTTGAGGCTGTGAAAAACAACAATGGCGTTGCGGTAGTATTCAATGGCAACAAATTTGCGCTGCCTTATGGGAATGTTGGCCTGGCTTGCTCCAGCATGATGCCCATTTTAGCAATATTTGATGCTTTTGCTTCAGGCGGCGCCAGAAAGGTTTTTGAGGTTGTTTTGGAATGGCAGAAGAACGGAGACAGGTTCCTTGAAAACCTGGCTGAGATTCATGCAAGCTGCATTCCAGACGACTTGAAGGATTTCCTGGTTGAAAGGTCTTCTGACAGAGGTTTTTTGAAGCCGACATTCAGCAGCCTTCTGGGCTTAAGCGAAAGTGAGAGACAAAAACTGGTTGAAATACACAGCAAAGCCAGAAAACAAGTTAGAGGCGAAGCAGGCAAACTAGGCTGAAAACCTGAAAAACAAACAATTGGCTGGGATACACGGCAAAGCCAGAAAACAAGATAGCAGCGAAGCAAGCAAACTAGGCTGAAAGGCCAGAAAGATTAGTTGAAATACACGGCAAAGCCAGAAAGCAAGTCAGAGGCGAGGCAAGCAAACTAGGCTGAAATACACAGCAAGGCTAGAAAACAAGTTAGCAACAAGGCAAGCAAGCTGGGTTGAATATTATTTGTTTGGGTTTACCTCGCTTTTGTGGTGTATCATGGCCGCAAACTTGACGGTTATGACGCCGACAATCACGCCCAACCCGAAGGTGAAAAAAGACAATATCGCAACCGAAGATTCCACGCTTAGTTCATCCATGTTTCATACCTCCTTGTTATATGATTGGATGGCGGTATATAAAAGTAGAGATTATGCACTGGGTTCAGCGGATTTGTTGGCTGAAAGCTGTCTTGTTTCAGCCAGGAGTGCTTCTATGACAGCCCGGAATTCGGCCTTCTCGGCTTCCAGGTTTTTTTCCCTTTCATAGCCGTTTCCGATGCGGTAGTATTTGGAGCCGAAGATGAACGTTGGAACTCCCCCCCCCCCCCTTGGGTTGAATTTTTTTATAAGA
>VGJA01000066.1 GCA_016867655.1 Candidatus Altarchaeales archaeon
TTACCTTTACTTGACAATATCTCTCACCCTCAACACAAACTTCATCGCTTTTGCATGCATCAAAAAGGTTTTCACGTGTTTCCCTGACACATTTATGACTCTCACAAGAGTAATCCTTCTCTATTTGGTACACGTCTCCGTTTTGACACTCATAACGAACGCTATCCGAAGGACAGTCACTATTGGAGTCACATTCAGAGTTTTGTGAGGTGATAGTGGTGGTAGTGGTCGTATTTGTTGTAGTGGTCGTACTTGTTGTAGTTGAGGTGGCTATTGTTGTAGTAGAAGTTATGGTAGAACTACTCGTGGTGCTAGAACTTGTGGTTGTAGTTTTTTCAGAAACTGTTAGTGTTTTATTTACTCCCCAATAGCGTGTACTGCTGTCACCTATCACAAGCAAGTATTCGCTTGGGTCGTTTATTGTAAAGTTGATAACTCCTGTAATACTCGTTCTTGCAGATAGATAGAAGTCCCCATTCGAGTCATACACATTAAGTCCTATGTCGCTTGAAGGAACGTTTATTGTAATCATATCACCAACCATTGGTCTTTCAGGCTTTGGGCCATCCAAAGTGATGTTCCTTTTGGCGTAGAAATACATCTCGCCGCAATACTTGGTTTCAGTTATCTCAAGCTCGTATTTGCCTGGCTTGGAAGGAGTGTATATTAGATAGCCTGTAGAGCCCGTGTCCTTGTTTTCCGTATTCCAGTCCGTGTCAGTTATAGTAACGTGAATGTTCTTCAACACCTCGCCTGTGTCCCTATCCGTGAAAGATATCTTGAGGGATTGCCCAGGATTCGGCCTTGCCGGGTCCAAAACCATGATAGGCACGTTTCCAACATCAACATTTTGTGATAAAATATCATAAACTTCTCCATATTTGACTAAATCTGCCCTCATTGTGTGGACACCGCACTTAAGGTTTATTTTAGTGCCCCAATCATCTTTAGACACAGTAACCTCGGTGTCCAGCAAATCCGGGCCGACATTCACGGTCTTTGCAGGAAACACGCTATCGTCAAAGTAGATTACAACCTGCATGCTGCTTTCAACATTCCTAACCTTAATCTTAATCTTAAACTCCTGGTCAATAATCAAAGGATCCTTAGAAAGAGTAACACTTCTAATATAAGGCATAGCAGCACTAACAGAGCTAGTGATAAGAAGCAGTACCCCACACACAAAAAGTAGGTATAGACTACCTTTCATTTAACACCCCACTTATCTTTGGGTTTTAGGTATTAAAGACCTTTCTAGAAGCGTTTTTTATCTCCTGTTTTTGGTTGAGAAGTAAACTAGCAGAATTCCTGTAATAACGCATAGTATGAGTAAAGCTAGGGCAACAATCACTAGTATTAGGATAGTGACGTAATCTGAGGTCTCCTCTTTTTGAGGTAGAGTTGTAGTTGTTTCTGGGACTGTCGTTGTAGCTCTTGTTTCTATAACCACTATTGGTTTTGTAGTTGTTGCTGTGACTATTTGAGTTGTTGTTGAAGTGGTTGTTACAGTAGTTCTAGGTGTTGTTGTGCTTGCCGGTGTAGTTGTGGTAGTAGTTGCCTTTGTTTGGCAGTATTTCTCACCTTCCACACAAATCTTGTCGTCACCACATACGTCATACAGTGACTCAGATGTTTCCTTAACACATTCATGATTGTCGCACGAGTAATCTTTCTCTATTTTGTAGACATTGCCATTCTTACACTCGTAATAGGTTTTGTCTTCTGGACAATCACTATTACTGTCACACTCCTCCTGCGGGGGAGTAGTAGTACTAGTTGTTGTAGTGGAAGTAGTAGTGGTTGAGGTAGTTGTTGAAGTAGTAGTACTAGTAGTTGTTGAAGTAGTGGGGACAATATTTATAGTCTTTGTCGCCTTGCAGTAGCCGCTTTTCCAAGCGTCAATCTGGTATTTGCCGTACTCGTTCCTTAGGTCGCCTGCTATGTTGAATGTTGTTTCTCCGTCATTATCTGTGACTGGCGCTTCTTCAGAGTCATCATCCTCCTCCCACACACCCCTCTCGTTGTCGTCAATCCAAGTGAACTTGACTCTAGCACCCTTAACTTCATCTCCCTCCTTATTCTTAACTGTTATTGTAATGAACTCATTTAGAGTTGGGTTACTTGGCTCCAATGTAAAATCCAATGTTTTCTCACTGTCATCGCCCTCTGGAAGCAAATCCAAGTTGTCGTTTGTGTCTGACTTGGTATTTACGTCACCCGAAACCTCAACCTTCACCTCAATATTATCATCACACTTATAATTCATCAAATTACCATTCCAAAAGTCATTGCCGTGGGACCTGAAGTTTGTAGAACTTATGTTCAGCTGAGTGTCATTGCCAACGTGAAAATTCATATGGTGCTCCTTATCATGCACTAAAACACCTCCAACCCATATCTTAACGTCCACGCCTGCATTCTCGCTGTCGTCTGGATTCTCAAAAGTTATACCCACCTTAAAGTCCTCGCCAGGGCGTATCTCGATTGGATAAACATCGACAGATATACCGTCTATCTCAACATCAGCAGCAGAAACAGCATTACTCAAAACCAAGAATACCAGCAATAGTATAAAATAACCAGCCCTCATCTAACAACCCCCGGTTATTCTTTGGGTTTTAGGTATTAAAGAGCTGCTACACTTCAGTTATGGTTATGGATGTGCCTTATAGTCCTGCCTGGCATTGTGCTAGTGGTGTGTCGCAGTCGTATGGGCAAGCTGGCAGTGGAGGGCTACCGCATGGGCAGTTTAGGCATGGTTTCCAGTCTGTGTCAACGCAGCAGCAGTCTGCGGATAGGCCGTCCATCCAGGCGTAGGCGCCGCATACTGCCCTGCAGTCAGCTTCTGGTGTATTCATCCCATATTGAATACATCTTGTACAAGACTTCTGAGAATTCTTTTTTCAAATGCAGTTCGTGTTTCTTCCGCCCTTGGTTGTATTTTTTTTCAATCATTCCTGCTCTTTTGAGCCTTTTCAGCATGTTGTGGTAGCTGCTTTGCGTTATGTTTTTTTTTAGAGTGTATTGTTTCCACTGGTCTACTGTGTAGGGTGTTTCTGTTCTGTCCCATTCTTTTATGTACTGGAGGAAATCCTCGGCCGTTTTTACTAATTCAGGCTCTTTCCAGAACAGGCTTTCAAGGATTTCCTCCAGATTTTGGGGTGGTTTATCGGTTATTTCGATTTTGAGTGACATCTTCAGTTTATATAATGTGCAATACTGATATAAAAGCTTAAAGGATTAAGTGGAATGACAAGTATTATTTCAAGTTATTTGAAATAATAAAAATGAAAAAAGTTGGAGGATATGAAATTTTCAGCTAATATCAACTTTAGTAGATTTTGCTATTTTACATAATTCGCAATGACAAAAATAGCTTAAACCACCAAACCGCTCAAAACACTCACACCCCCATCAGTCCTCAAGCCAAGAGGCTCAAAATGCGTCCTAACAGCCTGAAAACCAGCCCTAGAAAGACCACTAAAAACAGAACTCATAGTCGGAGCAGGACGATTCTTAAGCTCGCACAGCTTATGCAAGTTAAAGTAAGGCTTCAAAACATTCTGCTCCTCCCTCACAACATTCACCAAAGAAACAGCCTCACGCTTTTTATTGAAAACCCCATCTTCAAGCACGCTTGCAAGCTGGTTGCAAAAATCCTTGTCTGCAAAAACGCCACTCCACAAGGGACCCACAACATTCAACTTACTGCCGCAGGAACACTTCTCCCTCAAATCGCCCAATTTCACATAACTCCTCTCAAGACACTTAAAACAATGCTGCAAAAAAACAATGTTGTCCTGAGAGGGTTTGACAAATTTCCTCCCTCGATTTAGTTCAACAAAAGCCCTGAAATAATGCCTAGTCGAATGAGAAAACAAAACCCTAACACCATAATCATACCTGACAGCACTACGAGCAATAAAACCCAACAAAATTCTCAACCCAATTTCATCATAATAATCCGTCCTCAAAGAGACTGCATCATACTTACGCCTGCAGGCAGTCGGATAAGTCCCGCACAACACGCTAGTGTCAGTAGCAGCAACTCCTAGAAAACCTTTCTTGGGCATCGCCCTAACCGCGCTGTCCAAATACCTCACAGGCGGCCCAAAAGGGTCAATGTCAACGAAATCAAACTTCTTGTCTGAAAGAAAGAAGTTGCAATTTTCATTGGAAATTGAAACAGAAACGCTGTTTGAATCAGCATTCTCTTTCATCAGACTACACGCCTGCTGGTTCAAGTCATTAAGAAAAACTTCCTTAACTCCAGCTTCTTTAGCAACCCTAATCCCGCGAGCGCCGCTTCCAGCAAGAGCATCACAATAACTTGCAGGCTTCAAAATACGGCACACAGCGACGCTAACATCCCTCGTCAACTCCATCGCCGGATTGTAAAAAACAGGATTCCTAGCAGTAAGCTTATCCACAATAGGAACCTTCAATTGAGTAGAACCCTCAACCACTACACCCCAATCCATATATAAATTTTAGGATACGATTCTAATATTAACAAGCTAAGGAGAAGGTTATACCTTATACGCCAGTGCAGCTAAGCGACCCCGTCGCACGGGGGAGCGCACGCTGCACCTTTGATCATGCATGCCGTATGCATGCATGCACCTTCACAAAAATGTGAAGAGGTGCACCTTTAGTAAAGGTTGCGATATATAAATCTTAGAGGATACTTATATTAGCAGAACCTTTGATAAAGGTTCATCAAACTACGAGTATTGAGGGGTTTTCGCTTCTTTCAGTCGCTCAACCCCTCAAACGCATCAAACGAAAAAGAGGGATAAAACAGCATGAGGATAGTAGTAGCAATCACTGGAGCTTCAGGAATAGTTCTAGGCCAAATTTTGGTTGAAGAACTGGCCAAACAAAAGCATGAGATACATTTGATAGTCTCCAGAGGAGCTGAAGAAGTTGCCAGACACGAAGAAGGCATAGACTTAAGCAAGGCAAAGAAGAAGGCTTTCAAAGTCTATGACGAAAAGGATTTGGCTGCTTCACTAGCTTCCTCGTCATTCAAGATTGACGCAATGGTTGTAATCCCCTGTTCAATGAAAACTCTTTCAGGCATTGCAAACGGTTACGCAGATAATCTGATAGCAAGGGCTGCTGAAAATTGTTTGAAGATGAACTGGAAACTGATAGTCTGCCCTAGAGATACTCCGTTAAGCCTGCCTGCACTGGAAAACATGCGCAAACTGAAAATCGCGGGCGCGTGCATTCTTCCCCTAAACATGGCCTACTATTATAAACCTAAAACAGTAAGCGATGTGAACAACTTTTTTGTTGGAAAAATACTGGACGCCCTCGGTTTGGAGCATAGTCTCTACAGAAAGTGGGGAGGTAAATAGACGGTTTTTTAAGGCAAGCTGGCATATATTATTATATGGCCGAGGGATACACTTCCACGATACGTGTTGATGTTTTAATGCAAATAATAAACAAGATTATGGCGAACAAGGAATTGGAGGCCATATTGGGCGCCCCCCTTGACAAGCATTTTGTCGTGGCAGTCAGGAACGGCAGAATGAAGTTCAACCCAATAGCCCTGAAAGGCGAGAGGGTGAGGAACCAGACTGACGAGCAGAGGAAGAGGGTTATTGCGATAGTGGAAGGCATAATAAGGGATGTTAAAGGGCCCACCCCATTAGTCGGAAAGCCTGATGTCCCGGATTTGATGTGAGGTGATTGCACAATGGTCTACGCACAACAGTATGCAGACGACTACATGTACGGCGGATACGACGACAGCTGTTATATGTAGTCCTGTCTCGGGTTGTTGAACCATCTGCAGGAACTATACCAATGTTCTATTTTTATCTGGCTTTTTATTTCCCTGTTTTTAATAGTTGATGCAGTTGAAATGAGCTTGCGCGATTTCGTTGAAAATCTGGACAAGGAAGGGAAGCTGGTGAAAATAGAGAAAGAAGTCAATCCCTATCTAGAGATGGCTCGAATCCTGAAGGAA
>VGJA01000067.1 GCA_016867655.1 Candidatus Altarchaeales archaeon
CAGCGCCTTCAGTTCTGTCGATATTGGCCCGTAGTCGCCGTTGGCTATTGAAACAAAGGAGTTGAATATCGGGACTCCCGATCTTATTTGGACTAGTATGCTTCTCAGCGCGAACAACAGGTTTCTTTCCACGTATTTCACTCTTTTGTTTACTATGGATGTTGGGTAGGCTGTCATGTAGATGAATACTACTAGTCCGACGATGATGCCTATGATTGATGAGGTCATATAGTCTGGTTTTTTGCCTGCCATGAACACTACTGCGATAGACGTTGTTGTAAGGAGGAATACCAGCAATGATGCTGTGAGTGTCAGTGCGAAGTATCCCCTGGAGTTTAATTCGTAATCCTCTGTGATGCCGGCTTGCTTTAGCGTCAGCTCCATGTAGGGGAACATCTTTGATAAAAGGTTCCCTATGTTTAGGAAAATTCTTGAAAGCCCCTTCAGTGTGGGGGATGTCAGCAAGGCAAGTTGTTTTCCCTTCATGTCTTATCTAAATTACTCGCTTTAGAATAAGAACCTATTTTGGTGGGATAGAATGCGCCATCCAGGAACCAGCTTCAGCACATGTTTTGGAGAAACCAACCCTTCTACTTGGATGACTCTAAAGCCCATTTGGCTTTGCTGATGAACTCTTCTAAAAACCGACTTCTTTAGCAAAACTGCCTATTCCAGCAGTGTCTTTGGGTTCTTGTTTTTGCTTGCGGCGTCAACAACAAGGTCTTTTTCCATGTAGTACAGGTTCATCATTTTTCCAACTTCTTCAACCTGTCTTGTGTTGTTTTGCACCAGCCAGTCTAGGATACTCTTTTTTGTGTCTACTTCTTCTTTCATCTCTTCTCTGTTCAATCCAGTGTGTTTTTCAAGCTCGTCGAAAAGTCTTATCGGCTCGTTTACTTGTGGTATTGTGTCGTCTCTGGCCCTCCAGGAGTAGATGATGTTTGGCTTGTATTTTATTATTCCTGATTTGAGGCATTCCTCTTCTAGCACAAATTCGCCTAGCTCGAATACTCTTCTGATTCCTCTTCTTCGGTCTCTGAACATCACCACGTTCATGTGGACCGAGTCCAGCATGCTGTGGGGTATGTTGACTGGAGGGTTTGTGAGCCTGGTTATCGTTTGGCTGCAGGTGTCCGCATGGAGTGTGCAGTATACTGAATGCCCTGTGTGCATTGCTTCGAACAACACTTCTGCCTCTCTTTGTTTTCTGACTTCGCCCATTATGATTCTGTCTGGGCGCATCCTCAATGAGTTGACAAGCAAATCGAGCATTGAAACTTCCCCTTTTCCTTCTGGGTTGGGCTCTCTCGTCACCAGCGGACACCAGTACAGGAATGAAGGCAGCTGCAGTTCTCTTGTGTCTTCTATTGACAGTATCCTGTGGTTGGGCTGTATGAAGGGCATGAGTATGTTCAGCAGCGATGTTTTCCCGGAGGCTGTTCCGCCTGAGACCACCATGTTCAGCTCATATTGTATTGCAAGCCACATCAATGCGAGTATTTCCGAGCTGACTGTTTTGTTCATTATGAAGTCTGGCGCGGTCCACGGGTCTCTCGCAAACTTTCTTATGGTTATGGTGTTTCCCTTCGACGATATCGGGCTTAGTATTGCGTTGGCCCTGTCTTTGCTCAACAGGTGTGCGTCCAGCAGCGGGTTTAGGGTTGTTATCTCCCTGCCTATGCGTCTTGCAATGGTGTTGGCGTAGTTCTGTATTTTGGCCTCGCTTTTCGGGCTCACGTTTGTCTTAAGCCAGCCATACTTTTTGTGGTATACTCTGATAGGCTCTTTCGCGGAGTTTATCACTACTTCTTCAAGCTGTGGGTCTGCCAGGAAGAATTCAATTTCGTCCAGGCCTAGCAGTTCGTTCAGCAGGCTTGTGACAAAGTAGTCTCTCACTTCCTCGTCCAGTTTGGGCAGTTCTTCTGTAATGATTGCGTCTGCGTTTTCCTTGAATGTTTTCTTGAGGTTTTCTAGCGAGTCTTCTGTTTGCATTTCGTCTGCTCCTATCTCAACCCCCCTGATAAGTTTGTCCTTTATGTCGTCCAGGAGTGCAGAAGTTGCGACGTCTATCTTTGGTATGACTATTTTGTAGACTCTTGTGTTGCCTTCGGCAACTATTTTTATCGGCGTTTTTGCGCCGTCAGATTCTATCTCATATCTGTCTATAATCTTTTCTTTTTCGGTCATTTTCGTTTTTTCGCTATCTCGGGCTCGCCTATGGCGGGGTAGTTTATCGTGACCAGGTTGTGTTCTTCCAGTATTACCGCCCACTCTTCTATCTTGTCTTTGCCAACTCCAAGTTCTCTGGCAAGCTTGTCGTCTATCTTCAGTTTATCTCTTTTGTCAACCAGGTTAAATAGCTTGTCTATGGTTGTTTCCACAACTTCGCCTTCCATGAATTTTCTGCTTTCTACGGGGTTTTCCGTTTTTTTCCTTATAAGTATTTTCTCAGTCAGCCTGCCGAAGCGCCTGTTTTTAATCCTGTCTATCAATGCTTTCTTGACGTCCCAGCCCTCTTTGGCTTCTGATTCCAGCCTGAACTGGCCTTTGAACTCGCCTTTTGCTGTTGGCTTGCTAACGCTGAAAATGCCTTTGACTGTGCTTAGCATACCGCTTCCGTCTGGCTGTTTTGCTGTTTGCCTTATCCTTATCTTGAATTCCTCAAGCATGACCCTCCTGCTCAAGAGTGCGTTTTTGTTGTCTTCCACTGCTTTTTCAGCTTCCATTGTGCTGTATTTTACTAGAATAAGGTCGCCTTCCGAGCCGCCCAGTTTTTTGATTTCCTGCAGGGCCGCTTCCCCGTAGAATTGTTTTCCGTCTTCTACAGCAAGTTCTAGAGCGATTATCTCTCCTTCAGTCATCAAGAGTTCGGCAACATATCCTCTTCCAGATGTTTGGCCGTGCATCTGCACAAGCCCGTTGAACAGCTTCCGGTTCTCCCTTGACTTGATGAACAGTTCGGCCTCTTCCAGCGTCAGCGGCCTTCCTGCAGGAAGTCTCATGCTTAAATATGTGCCCATTAGCTAAAAAGATTCATACGCAGCTTACGTTGATGTCGTCTATGTACCATCCGTGCCTGTTTACGTTTGAGTCTGCTTGGAATCTGAATCTTATTTGAATGTTGTTTCCTGCGTAGCTGTTGAGGTTTATCGTGTCGTTCACCCAAGTGTTTTGACCGCCTACGCTGCTGCTGTATGTTTTTACTGTAGTCCAGGAGCCGCCGTTGACTGAGATTTCAACGTATGCGTTGTCGTCTCCTTTTTCAGTCTGGAGTTTGTGCCAGAATGCCAGCTTTGCGGTTGCTGTTCCTGTTAGTCCTATTGTCTGTGTTTTGAGCCATTGGTTGCAGTTGTTTTCGTATTCGTCGTTGTCCCACGGGCTTGTTGTCGCCAGGTCTGTTCCCCAGCAGCTGCTTCCTGAATTAACGTTCCCCCAGTCCGGGCTTCCGTGCTGCCATTCATCCAGAGTTCCCCCATGAGTCCATGAGCCTTCTCCGGATTCCATGTCGTCGTAGAAGCCGCATATTGTTGTTGAGGTTGCTTTGCTTGAGCTGCTGCTACTGCTGCTTGACTCGCTGCTGGACGAGCTGCTTTCCCTTTGGCTTGTGCTGGACTGCCTGCTGCTTGTGGATGATGAGCTGGTTGAGCTGCTGCTGGAGCTTGAAGACAGCACGCTTGTGCTGGCCTCAAATATTATGCTTGAGCTGGAGCTGCTGCTTGACGAGCTGCTTTCCATCTGGCTTGTGCTCGTGCTTGCCATAATGCTGCTTGAGCTTGAGCTTGAGCTGCTGCTGGAACTTGAAGTTTCGTCTAATGGACATTCGCTTATTATCTCGCAGTCCGTATCCACATTGTAGTCTTTGTAGTGCGCGCAGTCCAGCTTCAGCTTGTAGGCTCCTGTGTCGCAGGCGTTTTGAACATTGCATCCTGTCTTGTTCTGCCAGTACATGTAGTCCACCCAGGAGGCGTTTTCCTTCACTGTTATTCCCTTTTCACTTATCTCATACGGATTGACTATCGTTTCTATCCCTATCATTGTGTTGTTGAAGTAGTCTCTAGTCTGGTTCATGTAATATTCACTCAGGTTGTATCTGCCGTTCAATCTGTCGAGGAAGCTGGGGCCGTTGTAGCTTAGTTCGCAGGCGTAGTTTGTGACGTTGCTTATCTTGTAGCAGGAGGTGTTGATTTTGTCGCTTGTGAGCCCTATGATGACGTCGTGCCTGCAGGGTTCCATGTTTTTTATTGTTATGCAGGTGTTGTTTGAGATGTTGGCTTCCATACAGCTTTCATTCCTGTCCCAGCCCGGGCTTTGCGGGCTTCTGTCGTCCATGTCGCCTGTTCCAATAATCCAAGGTATCGTCATATTGCAGTGCTCTACAAAGGTGTTGTATCGATTCCTGTCATAGTTTATGGCTCCCGCAAAATGGTTTGGACAGCTTATGTTGAAACAGCATTCTTCGAAGTGCGTGCACGGCGCTGAGCCGAAGGCGGTGTCCACCACAAGAATTTGGTCGTTTATGTCCGCCTGAGTGCTGCAGTAGTCTCCTCTATCGCCGATTGGTATGTCTGACATGAATACAACATGCCCCGAGCCGGTTCCGTTGCCCAGCCAGTCTAGGCTGCATCCCGCCACCTGCTCTGCAGTTATCTCGTTTGTGCAGTTTTCTATGAACTTTACCAGCCGTGCGTTTGTGTTCAGTGGATACAATGCGTCTTCAAGCCCTAGTATTGAAGTTACTGACGTTATGTCGTGGACTCCCTTGTAGAAGCATATGTCCTGTTGGTCTTCAATCTTCATTCCAGCGCTTGTTATTATTGCGAAGGACCACGCATCGTACATTAGCACTGTCATGTTTTTGACGTCTAGAGTCACTGTGTAGTTCCTCTGGTTGCCGTCCCTTACTATCCTTTCAATCCATGTTGAGAGCGTGTGGTTTTCCATCGAGCTCACGTTTCCTCCCCTAAGGGTTCCGCACATTGTGAGTTCCGCTATCGTAGCTTCAGCACCCGTTGTTTCGAATTCAAAATTGTTGCAGTCTATTCCACAACTGCTGGTGCAGTTGAACTCGTATCCGTTCAGGTTTGTTCCAGTTGAAACGACTTCGTCTATCGCGTATATCGCCGCTCTTCTGCCGAAGATGCCCATCGCTCTTTCCAAATCCTTGTTTATGTCTTCAACAAAGTAGTGGGTTTCGTCGCACCTTATTTTTCCAACCAAGTCTTCGCTTCTGGTTTTGTCTGAAGTGGAGTAGAATATGGTCAGCATTATTAAAGGTATCATCAGCAGTATCACCGCCAGCGTGAATATGAATCCTTTGTCTGCTTTTTTTGTTTTTGTTTTCACTTCTTCACATCCATAGTATCAATTTGAATTCAGTTGGGCCCCATAGGGATTTGACTCCTCCAGCCCTGCTGGTTTCAAATTCCACTTCATCTGGGTCGAATAGCACGTCAACTCTACCATCTTTGTCTAAGTCCAGGTGGTTCATCAGTCTGTAGACCGAGTCGTCTATGGTGTCGTACTTGCTTGTTGTGATGTTGCTGCTGGCGTAATAACATTCTTTAGTTCCATTGTAATCTGCTGGTATCTTGGCATTCATCGTGCTTTCGTCTTCAAACTCTATTGTCCAAATGCAGCCTTCAGAGTACTGGAACACTTGGCCGTAGTTTACAAGCATCTTCAGTCTTATGGTGTATATCGCTCTGTCGTCTGCAGAGCAGCCTGTTCTTGTAGTCTGGCTGTCTCCGGTTTCAATAGTTAAGGTGTGGTTTATGTTTGAATCCAAGTATTCTATTGGAATCTGGACTGTGTACGGGTCTCCCAATAGCGTGTAAGGCAGGTCGCCGTAGTCGTACCACAGTTTGTAGACTTCATTGCTTTCTCCGTTGTCTTGCACGCTAAGGAAGTCAGTCCAATGCGTTCCTGAATAGGACGTAACCTTAGCGTCTGAAATCTTGACGTCT
>VGJA01000068.1 GCA_016867655.1 Candidatus Altarchaeales archaeon
GGGCTGTGCGTTGAGGGATTGGTTTGTTCAAAGCGTCAAGGGCTTGGGTTTGAAGGAAGCCAGCCACTTTCTTAGAAACATTGGTTTTAAGGATTATGCGATAATAGACTTCCACATAGTCGACCTTTTGGTGGAGTATAATCTTGTCAAAAGGCCTAAGTCCATGAACAGTAAGAGTTATCTCTCAATCGAAGATACTTTAAGGAGGATTGCATGCAGGCTTGACATGAACCTGGCGGAATTGGACCTTTACCTCTGGTTTATGGAGACTGGGAAGGTATTAAAATAGCGCATCGAAATAATTAACCTGCTTGAAGGAGTTTCCTATTACATGATTTTGGGTAAGCCGCTTTTGATGTATTTGGGGATTTTAACTCTGGTTTCGCTGTTGTTCACGGCGTTGATAGCAGGCTTGAACAAAAAAGGAGTGAAAGTCATTCCGTTTCAATGGCATCCCAGGATGGCGGCTGTTGCTATATTCCTGGCTTTACTCCACGGTCTTCTGGCTGTTTTAACCTACTTTTGAAATGATAACCGATTTTCTGGTTCCTCTGGTTGCTGTGGGGCTTGCAGAGTTAGGCGACAAGACTCAGCTGTCAATTCTATTGTTGTCTTCCAAGACTGACAAGCATTTAAAACTTCTTTTAGGCGTTATGCTTGCATTTTTAATTGTTGACGGTTTTGCAGTGTTGGCCGGCTCTCTGGCATCAAGCATACTCTCTGCGGAAATGATAAAGATTGCTTCAGGCATTGTGTTCATTTTGTTTGGATTGTTCATGCTGAAAGACAGCAAGAACGAAAAAGACAGCAAACTTCCTGCAAAAAACCCTTTTGTTTCAGGCTTTGTGTTGGTCTTCTTGACAGAGTGGGGGGACAAAACCCAGATTGCCTCGGCGTTGTTCGCAACCTTATACAATCCCCTATTGGTTTTGGCCGGCACGCTGACGGCATTGACCTTGCTCTCAATCATGGCCATCTACTTGGGCAAGTTCATCTCCAGAAGGGTTGACAGAAAACTGATGACCAAAATAGCTGGAGCAGTCTTCGTTCTACTGGGTGCGGCTTCCCTGCTATTCTAGTTTCTTGTTTCTTTCGCACAACTCGCAGTCAATGTTTTCGCAGTTGAAATTTCCTCCACCCCACTTCAAACCGTATCTCTTCAGGTCTTGTATTATCTTGCAGGCGTCCCTACCTTTTTCTGTCAGAGTATAATAGACTCTTGGCGGTGTTGTGCTGGCGTCCACCCTCCTCTTCACTAGGCCTTCCTTAACCATCTCTTTCAGCCTTTCAGACAAGACTTTGGCGCTTGCGTTCACCAGCCTTTTCCTCAAGTCCATGAAGCCGAGGCGCCGCCACCTGCTGTAGTAGATTTCCTTTACTATCAGTATCGTCCACCTTTTGCCCAACACTTTGAGGGTGTGCCTTATGGGGCAGAATTCCTCTGGAGTCAGGCCTTTACACTTGTTTTTAGTCTTGGCCATCTTGGTAACCACGCAGTTACTGTCAAGTATTTATGCCTGCAATAACCATTAGGTAGCTGGTATAAAAAAGTAACCAATCTTAAGGCGGGGCGCGGGGTGGCCCAAGGTTGAGGTATAAACAAAAAAGGAGGTGGCAAAAAATGTGCGGACCAGGATGCAAGTGTTGTTGAAAACAACAGACGATAAAAATTAATGTGTCCCTCCGAGGGGACACACAACTTTTTTTTCAACTTCTCGGTTGTTTTGGTGCTAATCCTAAATGATTTAAGTTTGTAATCCCATCTCTAGTTGTATGGTTTCTGGGTTGGGGCTTAAAAGGTGGGGGAAAACTCAGATTATCTGCCTGATTGCCCTTCTGTTTTTCATATTCGTGATCTTCCTGCCGCCAGTGTATGTCCTGTCCTATGCCTTCAAGTCCAGTTTCGTGCTGAACGAATCCAGCAAGATTGCTCTGTTCAACTCGCTTTTGATAGGCGGCGTTGTGACGATTTTCGATTTACTTCTAGGGCTTCCAGTAGCCTGGGTTCTGGCCAAGAGAAAACACATGCACTTCAGGTTTCTGATTGACACTTTGATAGACATGCCTCTTGTAGTGCCAACATCGATTCTTGGACTTTCAGTCTTCTACTTTTGGAACGACGGCATGGGCTCCCTCCTTGGCTTGGAAGGTGGCTTGATAAGCAAAGGCCCGCTGTTGATAACGCTCCTGCACTTTGTGTTCACTTTCCCATATGTGGTCAGGTCCATCGAGGCTGCGATACTACAGATTGATGCAACACACGAGCAAGCTGCCACCATGCTTGGCGCATCCCCCCTTACGGTATTCCGCACTATCTCCCTGCCCTTGTTCAAGGCAGGCTTGATTTCTGGCGCAATTCTGGCTTACACTAGAAGCCTGAGCGAGACAGGCGCGACGATGATGGTCTCAGGATTTTATTCCACGGCGCCCACAATCGTTGTGGACTACAAGACGGCAGGGGACATCCATTCTGCAGCAGCGATAAGCGTTGTGCTGATCGGCATTGCAGTGATACTCCTCGTTTTGACTAAACTGCTTTCAGCAAGCTTTAGGGTTCCCATGTCCACGGTCTGGCCCAGCGAGGAACGCATGCTAAGCCGGAAATATGTGAAAGCCAGAGACATTCTGGTTTCGCTACTGGTCTTCCTTGTGATACTGCTGCCGACGTTTTACATAGTGTTGAGCAGGCTGGATGTCGTCAAACCAGAGACTATACTGGCTTTGGCAGGGGATAGCATGATTCTAGAAAGCATCTTCGTGTCCTTTGTCGTCGGCTTGATTGTGACTGCAGTCAACCTAATGCTTGCAATACCTCTGGGCATTCTGATAAGCAAAAACATGTTCAAGCTGGGCAACCTGGTGGACACCATGGGCGACGTAATCCTCCTGGTTCCGACCAGCGCACTGGGGCTTTCACTCAGCTTGTTTTGGAAGAACTTTTCCCTCAACGAATTTCTGGTTCTTGTTCTTGCCCACCTGAGCTTCACATTCCCGCTTATGGTCAAGCCAATTGCGGCGTCTTTGACTGGAGTTGACCCGCATCTTGAAGACGCAGCCAGGACTCTTGGAGCCAACTCCAGAAAAGTCTTCAGGACGATAGTCTACCCCCTGATAAAGCCCGGAATACTCGCTGGGTTGATAATGACTTTCATGCGCAGCCTCAGCGAGACCGGTGCTACCATGTCAGTTTCCGGAAAAATAAAGACCATCCCCGTCTTGCTGGTGGAGTTGTTCAACAAAGGCGGCATGGACGACAATGCGGTTTTGGCCTGCATAACTCTTTTCGCAGTTTCTTTTGCTTTCATACTGGCTTTGAAGAAGCAGGAGGTGAACAATGCCCAACATTGAAGTCAGGGGTTTATGCAAGAGCTTCGGAAGCCACCGTGTTTTGAAGGACGTTAGCTTCACCGTTAAAAACAGGGAGTATGTCGTTGTTTTAGGCTCATCAGGCTGCGGGAAAACAACCCTGCTGAAATGCATCGCCGGCTTGTATGACGTTGACAGTGGAAGCGTTTTTTTTGACGGCGTTGACTATACAGACAAGCGTCCTGAAGAACGGAATCTTGGGTTTTTCTTCCAGCACTACGCCTTGTTCTCGCACATGACAGTCAGGGAGAACGTCGGCTATAGTCTCACAGCAAGGGGCTTGGATAAACGTGAGATAGACAAGATTGTGGACGAAAACCTTTCCATTGTCGGGCTTTCCTCCTGGTCTGGCAACTATCCCAGGGAGCTTTCAGGCGGCATGCAGCAGCGCGCGGCTTTGGCCAGAGTCCTTGCAACAAAGTCCAAGCTCCTGCTTTTGGACGAGCCTCTGAATGCTTTGGACTCCAAGATAGCTTCCATACTGCGCAGCGAACTTAAAACGTTGTCCAAAAAGTTCGGCTGGACCGTCATCCACGTGACGCCCAACCAAGAGGAGGCTCTCGAGCTTGCAGACAGGATAATACTGATAAAAGACGGAGTCGTGGAGCAGGTTCAAAGCGACGTCGACTCCTACCTGAAGCCTAAGACCTCCTATGGAGCTTACTTCATTGGCGAGTCAAACTTCCTGAAGGCTGCGGTGGTTGACGCGCATTCCGTTAAATACAACGGGCTAATGTTTTCAGTTTCCAGGGACATTGGACTTGAGGGAGATGTCCTGCTGGCGGCGCGTCCAGAGAAAATACTGTTTGAAAGACATGAGCGCAATACACTAGAGGGTGTTATTGAGGCAGTCCATTTTTTGGGCAAGACCACAAGATACGACATAAACTACAAGGGCAAGCTGGTTTATGTCGAGACTTCAAAACATCCCAAGCTGAAGGTCGGCGATAGTGTTGAGCTTTACTTCCCGCCTGATGACATAATGGTCTATCCCCTAAGCCAGATGCCAGGTGATGAGGTGACGGTAATCTAAAATGCCTGCGATAGAACTAAAAAATGTTTCAAAAAGGTTTGAGAACATAACCGCAGTAGACGGCGTCAGCTTCAGAATCAAGGACAGGGAGTATGTCACCCTTTTAGGGCCCTCGGGCTGTGGGAAGACCACTCTGTTGAGGATGATAGCCGGACTGCTGAAGCCGTCTGAAGGAGACATACTAATAGACGGCAAGTCTGTTGTTGGTATGCCTCCTGAAGACAGGAATATAGGGTATTTGTTCCAAAACTATGCCTTGTTTCCGCACATGAATGTTGCAGAGAACGTTGGCTATGGTTCTCTAGTCCGGGGGGAAGCCAAAGCTCACACCAAGAAGGTGACTGAAGAAATGCTAAGGTTTGTGAATCTCTTGGAGTGGGCTGGGTTCATGCCCAGGGAGCTTTCAGGCGGCATGCAGCAGAGGGCAGCTTTAGTTAGGGCGCTTGCAACTGGTTGTAGGACATTGTTTTTGGACGAGCCGATGAGTTCCCTAGACCCGAAGATTGGCGTCAAACTCAGGTATGAAATCCAGAAGGCTGCGAAGAAGATGGGGCTTACCGTCGTGCATGTGACCCACGACCAGTCTGACGCCATGAGCATTTCTGACAGGATTATCGTGATGAAGGCGGGGAAGGTCGTCCAGGCTGGAACCCCGAAAGAAATTTACAATCATCCCTCAAGGCCTTACGTCGCCCATTTCATCGGCGAGTCTAACTTCATGAAGGCTGGTCCCTCAGGCAGTAATGTGCTGTCCATTGACGGCCATACCGTCATAGTGAAGGAAAATGTTTCAGGCATGAAGGGCGTTGTTGCCGCCATAAGGCCTGAAAAGATTTTGTTTGAAAAGCGCCTTGAAAACACGTTTGAAGGTGTTGTGGAAAGCGTGGATTTCCTGGGCCCTGTGGCAAGGTTCAACGTCAGGCTAAATGACGTGTGTTTGTCTGTCTCAACAGCCAAACGCCCTGACATCAAAAAGGGGATGAAGGTGAACCTCTACCTCCCTCCAGAAAACTTGATGGTCTTCTGTGATATTGCGAACTTGGAAGAAGAGCTGAAAGTAATGTAAGTTTGTTCAGTTCTCGGGTTTTCAGGTTTTGTTTCGTGGTTTTGTTCCTGGGTTTTCCCCTGTCGGTGCACTCCCTTACGAGTGCCACGGTAGGTGCGCCTCCGCTAGGCGCATGTGTCCCACACTGGGACATGCTGACAACGTCGGCACCCGTACGAGGGACACCTCGCAAGGGGACATGCACCTGAACGTCCCCCTTGCGGGGATGCACCTGAACGAGGTGCACCTTTAGGGGGAGGTGCACCTTTAGGGGGAGGTGCAGATTCATGCCATAGGCATGAACAGGTTTTGGGTTTTTAGAAAATCGTGGAAACCTCGGGAAACCGCGGAAAACCGAAAACTATGAAAACCGCGGAAACTTGTCCCCATCGGGGGATCCCTGATAAGTTGACCGAGCGAAGTGAGGGTTGACTGATCCCCGAAGGGGAGAAGGTTGACTGATCCCCAAAGGGGAGAAGGTTGACTGATCC
>VGJA01000069.1 GCA_016867655.1 Candidatus Altarchaeales archaeon
ATGTTGTTTTGGTTTGGATGCAGCCTCCTGGAAGGAGCACGATAATCAGGAGTAGAAGTGTGTGTAATGCAATAAGGCGTCTGCTCATGTTTATATATATTACTGGCATTTATAAGCTGGTTTTCTTATTTGTATTGAACTATGACAGAGGGGAAACTTAAAGTGGACTGGGGTTTGCTGGTTTTAGCCCTGCTGGTAGGGTTGTTTGCCGGAGCCTTGTTTTTCCCAAGAACCAGCGTGGAGTATGCTAATGTGACGTGCCCTTCCTGCGAAAATCTGCTTTCCAAGGAAGAGGGGTTGAGCGTCATCTACTTGTATCCTGTGGAGTGTGGGAACTGCGATGTCTCTAGGGTTAAAATGCTTGCAGACAAAGTGGGCGTCCCTTTTATGGCTTTTGTGAACGACGCCGTTGGGTATCCCAATATACTGGTGACGAGGCAGGACAAGAGCATTAATAAGAGTGTTTCCACTATCGCCAGGGCGAGCAATGATTATAATGTTGTTGCCACATTGTGTCTGGCTGGAAACAAGATGGCCTGCAACATGAAAGAAAGCATGGCCACGGTAATGCAGACTTGTTTGGAGGAGGAGGGAGTTTCACTTGACTCTGTAGTCTACTACTATTCGGACTGGTGTGGAACGCTGTGCAACAACATGGAAAGCCCGCTGGAGAAGATAGAAGGCAAAGGATTCAAAGTATTGCGCATCAATGAAAAAGACAACACTCCAGAAAAAGAATGCCTGAAAGACTTTCTGAACTACGCAGGCGGGTTTCCGCAGCTCATCTGCCCAAGCAAGGTTATATCCAACACAGGCGCCTTGAGCACTGACGGCCTGGAGCAATTTGCAGAAGAATGCGGGAAGTAGTTTTATTCCATGTATATGCCCGGCTTCATTGGGAGTGCGTATTTAGACTTCTGTTCTGGATCGTGTGTTGGTTTTTCTTGTATTGTTATTTTCATGTTTAGTTCTTTTTCGAGGAATGTTTTGGCTTGGGTGAGTGTTTCATTTTCCTGGCTTCTTTCAAGCAGGACTTCTGGTAGTTCTTCTTTCCGTGTTTGCATTATTTTCGCGATTTCTTTGCCTTGTTGTCTCAATTCACTGTCAGCCACAAGGTCTTTCATTTGCTTGCCTTCTTTTATTGCATTGTAGACTTTGTATTTCCAGTCCGGGCTTAGGTAGAAGTGTATTTGTGTTGGAGTTTTTTTCATTATTTTGAGTATGTTTTGCACGTCTTCCAGCAGGTTTTTGAGGTAGTTTTCCCTGGCGTCGATGGTTTTGTCTATTGCCGTTTCGCTGGCTTCAGGGTATTTTTCATTTAAGACAAAAGTTTTTTTGCCCATTTTTTCCCAGAGCTCTTCGCAGGTGAATGGCGTGAATGGAGCCATAAGCTTGACCCAGCTTTCAGCCAGCTTGGACATTACCTTGCTGTTGGGTTTTTCAGCCCTTCTTTGATACCAATTGATGTCTGCAAGCAGATCGTAGAGGGCTGACTGGACTGCCTTTCTGGCATTCGAGTTGTCCAAGGCTTTTCTAGCTTCTATGGTTCTTTCAGCCAGACGGTTTTTCATCCAAATGTCTATGTCAAACTCCGAGGATGCGCCTTCCGCTTTGATGGCTTTTTCCGCAAACTCCTGGAACTGGCTTAATTTCTTTCTTGCATTCTCAACCTGGTTTTCACGCCAGTCCAATGTTGTGTCCGGGTCTGCAGCATACACCAAGTATAGTCTAACAACGTCTGCACCGTATTTCTTTATGCTGGAGTGTATTGGAATCACGTTGCCCAAACTTTTGGACATCTTCCTGCCTTCTGCAATCAACATCTCGTTGAGACTGATTTTTTTAGGCCAAAACTGGCTTGGAAACACTGCAGCATGGTGGAACATCATGAAAGTCAAATGGTTGGAGATGTGGGCTATCCCTGTTCTTCTTTCGTCCATAGGATACCAGTAGGAAAATTCAGCATGGATTTTTTCCAGAAGCTTGGGGTCTATTCCAGTCTTTTTGCTGACTTCCATTGCACTGCCAATTCCAAGAAAAACAAAGTCAAAGAATTCCGGCTTCAGCTGGCTTTCAGAAAGCTTGCCTGCAGTCAAATTGTGCGCAATGGTATAGTAGGCCATGTATATGGTGCTGTCTGACAGGGATTCTATCATCCAGCGTTCGTCAAACGGCAGCTTTGTCCCCAAACCACGATTCCGGGTGCAAGGCCACTCATGCAGCCACTGTATTGTGTGCTCAAAACCCCTTCTATACATCTCGGGCTCTATGGCAATCTTCAGCAGAAGTTCATTGGTGATTTCCTTCCAGCCAATGTCTCCATAGTTGAGGAACCACTGGTCTGCCAAAACCTTTATGACCAAATCCGTGCCGCACCTGCACTTGGGCTCCTTGATTGGCTGACCGTCCTTGTCCTTAATGTTCATTTCATGCATGGTTGTCAGCTGGCCCAGTTCCTTGAGTTTTTCTATTACTCGTTCTTTGGCTGCCATAACCCTCAAGCCTGAGAATTCGCCGCAGTTTTCGTTCGTTATTCCTCGGTAGTATTCGTCTTTGTAGAGTTCTTGAGTCACTTTCTCAAGCTTTTCATGCTCGGTCTGGGATTTGATTCCTTCTCTTTCAACCAAATCTTTGGCAGGAATTTCCGAATAACCGTCAATCTTGATTAGAGAAATGGGTTTTATGTCAATCTTCTGCTTGGCCATGACTTCTTCTCCAGCAATGTAATCGTAGGGAGCGTGCGCTGGCACTGAATTAACCACTCCTGTAGCTATGTCCACGTCAACGAATTCTGCTTCAAGCAACGGCACTTCACGGTTGACTATCGGAACAGTAAGTTTTTTGCCTGTCCCGCCTGCGGAGCCTGCCAGACTGCTGCCCCTGAATTTTTCCAATATTCTGACTTCATGCTGCTGGTTAGAGTACTTTTCAACAAACTTCTCTGCAACATACCAGATTTCATTGTCAACACTGGCTTTCACATAATTTTCATTTGGGTTAATCCATGTGTTCACGATTCCAAAGACTGTTTCAGGCCTCAACGTGGCTGCCACCAGAAAGCCGTCCTGGAATTTCATTTTTATCAAGTAGAGTTCGTTCATGCCTATCTCGTATTCGTCTCCAGACTTGATGTCGTCGGTCGTCACGGGATTCCCGCAGTTGGGGCAGTAGTAGACCGCGTGCTTTCCTTTCATGACAAAGCCCTTTTCCTTCAGTTTGAGATACTGCCAGCGTATGAAGGCGTTGTATTGCCTGTCGCCTGTGGTGAAGAACCGCCTCCAGTCTATGGCATAGCCCATGTCCTCAAAGTCTTGCTTTATGGCATTGGCATAGAATTCGGCGACGTTTTCAGGTTTTGTGAAGCCGGCAACGATTTCGTCAACCTTGCTTTTGTCTGACTCGTAGAACGAAACGTATTCTTTGTTTCCTTCAATGGCCTTTTTGTCCCCCTGCTCTACTTTCCTAGAGATTGCCAGAATCGGCGTTCCAGTGATGTGCGAGGCCATTGGAAACAACACGTTAAAGCCTGCCATGCGCTTGTATCTCGCAGTAACGTCTCCCAAAGTATAGCTTCTCGCATGGCCAACGTGCAATGCTCCAGACGCATAGGGATAGGGCACTGTAAGAAAGTATTTCGGCCTCTTCAAGTCTGGATTGCTTTCAAAAACCCCTGCCTTCTTCCAGCGCCCAAGCCACTTGGATTCAACGCCACTAGACGTCATTTCCAGATATATTAGGTTGTAAGAATTATAAGCAGATTAAACGCCTTTTTCAGTGACCACAAAATTGTCCTCCCAGTGTGGAGCACTCTTCCTCATTTTTTCTCTGAAGCCTTTGGTTTCAACCGCCTTGCCGTCTTTACGGGTGATGTTCTTCATGTCAACGACGTAATGAGTTTCTTTAGTCTCTTTCACTCCTGAAAGCATTCTGGAAAACTCTTCAAGCAGTTTCACGCCGTCCCGCTGTATTTTGTCTCGGTCTAAAGCCATTAGTAGAACTTGTATTTTAGGGGATAAAAAATGTGTCTTAGGGTATGTTCAGCCCGCGTGTGCTCTGGTAGAGCCGGATAAAGAAGTCTGGCCTGGTGGTGTCAGTGTCCATTAGGTCTAGAAGTATTTTCCTGCGGGCAGCTTCTGGGGAAATGTTGTCTAGCATCTCTTCTTCCAAGACTTCTGCAGTGCGCCTTATGCCTCCGTCTTTCTGAACTCTGTAAACCCTGCCAAATGGGAAGAAGTTTACTTCAAACCTGGTTCCCGCCTGCCTGCCTATTCTATCCAGTTCGTCGCAGATTTCCTTCATCTCGGGCGGCTCAGACCCCATGCCAGCCCTAAGAACGCTGTTGCTCAAGCTTACAACAAAGTCTATGTCCTCTGCAGGCACTTTAAGATGGCCTGTCGCAAAACTGCCAGTCAGATAGAACCTTGTGATAATCCGCTGGTCCTTGAAATCGCGGAGGGTATTGATGGCCTGACGCAACGGCCCGGAAATTTTGGTCAAGTAAGCCTCAACCTCAGCTGGCAGGGGCTGCGGGAGTTCTTTGCTTTCATCAAGCCTGCCAACATTTTGAACTTGCCTGCCTGGTTTGTGACCTAAGTTCATCAAATAGAATTACGCAAAAGTAGGATAAAAGCCTGTTTACCAGTATCCGGTAATCCTTTTTTTCAATAGTTCAGTTTGGTAGAATATGTTTTTAAGCAGTCTGCCTGCCGGCCCTTTGACGTCTCCTGTGATGAAGTTTATGGTGTCTCCAGATTTTGTGTTCATGTAGAGGAGGTCTACCAGCGCGCCTCCGAAAAGCCAGAGGAATAGTCTTCTGGAAAGGTTTGCTTTAATTTGAGGCGTGAACTGTTTTCTCCACATTCTGTCGTAGTCCAGGTTTTTTGTTATGGCGTCCGCAGCCATTTTGCCTGACTCCAATGCAAACTTCATGCCGAATCCTCTGAACGGGTCTTGGAAGCCTGCAGCCTCGCCGACATAATACCTGCCGTCTACTACCGCTGTTTTTGGTATTGAGGCGTTTCCAAAACCGCCTGTAACTTCCAAAGGCTTTTTGTTGCCAACGATTTCTCTTAAAATCTTTTTTTCTTTTATGGCTTTTTTCAAAAGCGTTTTCGCCTGGCTTACGTAAGGCTGAAACAAACAGTTCATCAACACTATCTTGTCATCGTATGGAACTGCATACAGATACCATCCTCTTGGAGAATACTTGTCGTCATACATCATGAAGAAGTGGTCTTTTGGGAAAGAAGTGTTTTCGTAAATTTCGCCGTAGCCTGCTGCTTCAACCCGCCTTGGACCAGTGGCAACAATGTCCACCTGGCTTTCGTTCACGTTTTGGTTGAATTTGAACTCTACATCCAAGTCTAAGGCCTGCTTGTAGAGGCCGTATTCCAAAGAACCTGACCCGCCTCTCTGAATGAGGTATAAGGGCTCTTTTAGAGTCAAGTTCATGTCTCTTGACTGGGTTGAGAAAAAGACTTTTTGAAGGCTGAAGCTGTTGAACTCCGGCTTCAAGTTCAATTCAGCCAAATATTCTTTTGGCTGACGGTGCTCGCCCTGCAAGACCTGGAAGTTGGTGTTGCTCTGACATCCAACGGAATTCCTGCGCTCGTAGACAACAACATTTACATCATTTAAAGCCAGGTTGATTGCAGCGCTCAAGCCGGAAAGCCCGGCCCCGAGGATTCTTACTGTTTTGGCCATCATTAAATCAAAATCTTTTTGGCGAGGGG
>VGJA01000070.1 GCA_016867655.1 Candidatus Altarchaeales archaeon
TGTACATAGCCAAGAATCAGCCTTATTTGCTGGCTGGAGACGGCCCGCCTTTCGTCAAGTTGAGTATGCCCCCAAATGAACGTCTAGTTCTCAAAAAGCATTACGAAAGGTTTGTGAGATATGCTGGCATCTCGCTTGAGCTCATGGGATTGGAAAATTCAGTGAAAGCTGAAAGTGCGGCCAAGTGCCCCATCACCCATGAGGAGGTGATTGAAGAATTACGGCCTGCAGACCGTTGGAGTCTAGTATTCCCTTCAGAGGAGTTCAGAAACTCCACGCATTTCGCACAGTTAGACATCACACAGCCTAATCCACCATTCAGAGACTTTGACGTGTTGATCACCTTGGGCGACATAGCTCCCGAGAAAAAGGACAAAGTTGTCGCGTTCGCCAGAGCGGTCTTGAAAAAAGGAGGCTACTGGTTCGCCCACTATCCCTCTGCAGAAGGATTCCACACTGAAGTACCTTTTGAAGCACATCAACCCTCAATACTAAGAAAAAAATAGTTCAGGCAGCTCTTTGTTTGCTTTGAGCTTGCATTATTGCCTGATCGCCAAGCTTTTTCAATATAGCCTCTCTTTCAAAGTCACTTTCAAGCAGTCCAGAAATAGACACCTCTCTGCCAGACTCTGCAAAATTACTCCTGATTTTCATCACTTCCACAAAAACGTCTGCAGCATCAGCCTTAATGCCCCTCTCCCTGGCTTCTTTTGCGATACTGTCCATCTCTCCAACAACCTTCAAAGCACCCATTGCATCAACTTTGTCTGCATTCTCTATTGCATTAAGCATCTCGCCGGGATTTTTCGGAACTTCAACCAGCATCTCTTTTGAAGCCTGCCTTACTTCATCTGGCATGCTGCTTGCGACAATAGTCATCTCAGCCAGCTTCTCACTGGCTTCCTTTTCATCCCCCCTCAAGTGTGCAACCAAAGCATCATCCTTCAGCTTCTCCACAATCTCTCCAGCCTTTTCAAGTGAGACAGTCTCTCTGGACATTTCCCTCACCACTTCTGTTGCAGCACCCAAGTCGTGTTTCTCCACAACCTCATGCTCGGCCACAGCCGCCTTTTCCTCCATCCTGCCTTTTATGGCCCTCCTCATTGGGGAGGCTTCACCTGCACCTCCAACTCCTGGTTCAAATGTTTTGGCCACGTCGCCCTTCCCAACTTCTCCAAGAACATCAACGTTATGCGCAGTCTGAATTACCCTAAGTTCGTCAAAAAGACTCACCAATTTGTCGGGGTCATTTGTGCCCCTAATCTCCTTCAAACATTCAGCCGCCTTCTGACCCGCTTCTCCAGAATTCGACTCCATCTGGTGGATGACTCCATCGTCAAGCAAAACCGGCCTAACCTCCTCTATGTGGTGTACTTCCCTAGGCCTAGTGTCAACAACGCCAGTGGCCTCAAGAACCCTTCCCAAAACAGGAATACTCCCGGCAAGTTTGTGTGATGCGGGAGCCTTCTCCACGTCAACACCAACCTCCTGTCTTCTGCCGCTTACTGCTTCTGTAATCGTTAATTGTTTATATCTGCCAACCAATCCCCCAAGCTGTTCTCTCTCGTCTGGCGTCATGGCTTCGCCGCGAGCCTGCAGAAGTTCTATTTGCCCTAACAGTTGTGCCCTCTCTCCGAGAGTTTCCGGATTTATGTCACGAACCCTCTCCTCCACCCTCACGTCAGACGGCTTTCTGTCAGGACCAATGTCCTTCGGCCCAGCCAGCTGTTCTGCAAGGTTTTGAACGACATTGGCCGCTATGACCATTTTAACCGCCGGCGGTATTGGAGGCATCATCTCACTTAAAGATGGGTTGTTCTAGGTTAAAAATCAGTTCATTTGCATTCCAGCCTGTTATAAAGTTTATTTCCTTGAATAGGGTTGTTCTAGGTTAAAAATCAGTTCATCGTAAATTCCGCTTGTTCCAAAATCTATTTTCTCACACACGACTTCCAGATGGCTTTTAGCCTGCCTACAAAAACAAAGCTTCTAACTGGCATTCCCAACCAAGACATACACCACAAGCGCAGTGTAAGCCAAAAACATCGCAGGGTAATACAGCAAGCCAGGGTCTTTCTTCATTGTCTTGTGCACTCTCATAAGCTGGAAGAAGTCTATGCCTTGACTTACCACCCTAAGGTTGACTTCAGAAAACACCAGACTGTAGCCTGCCAGAAAGACTGCTGCTAGAGGAGTTTTTTCAAAGCCTAAAACCAATGCTATAAGAGCAATCGCCAAGGCAGTAATCTTGATTATGACGGCAAGATTTTTGTCTTCCTTGGACTTTTGCTCGCTTGCCATGCTCTTTTTGTCATAAATCCTGTAAGCAGAAAACCCATTTAGGGCTATGAAAAAGAACAATACTGCAGGCATTACTGCAATCTTGCCAGTGTCTGCTGCAACTCCTCCGGCCAGAAACCTCAAAGGGTAATTGAGCGAGCAAGACAGCAAGCCAAAGTATAGTTTGTCTTTCAGCCTAGGGCCACAGGCATACAATAGATTATTCAGCAAGACAGACAAAGAGACTAGCGCAAAGGATGCTCCAATGTAGACTGCTACTGCAAGCCCGACTGCAATCAAAAAAGCAGACAACAACAATGCCGTTTTAACGCTGATTTTTCCAGAGGCTATAACCCTGCCCCTCTTCTTCGGATGCTGCAAGTCAAACTGCTTGTCTGCAACATCATTCAAAATGTATACTCCGCCGTAGAGGAAGCTCGGCCCTAGTGCAAGCACGGCCAGCAGCAAGGCAAAATAGTCTCTTCCGCCTGCATGCAAAAAACCAAGTATTACAAACAAAGTCTGGGTGAACGCAAAAGGAATCCTAGTTATGCTAAAAAAATCCTGGAGTTTCATGTCCGCCCAGTCTGAGTTCTCTCCTCCTCCAAAGCCTTCTTCACATCAAGTTCGCTAACAACCTCAGGCTTCCTGACTTCCGGAGTCCTAATCGCCTCCTGTATCGCACCAACAGGCTTCAACAAAACCAAAGCCCTGTCCCTATACCTCTCATTAAAGAACTCAGTTATCGGCTTGCCAGGATTCTCCTTCCTATAAGCCTTCACAACATCAACAACAAAATCTCTCTTAGCCTGAGATTCAAGCAAGATTGACCTGATTTCCTCAAGAGGGTTGGCGTTGAGGGAAGACATGGCCTCAATCACCTCGATGACTTGGGAGGTCTTCTCTATGCGCTCGTGAACCTTCATACGCCTTTTTATGAAGTCCTTCTGCTCCAAGTCCAAACTCTCATCTGTCATAGTCCAACCACTTTGTTAACCATCTTGTTCACTATGCCAACCACAGTTCCTACAACCAACTTCAGTGGCCCGCATTTTTCAACGAATCTACCTATCATATTCAACATCATAGAATCCTTCCCCAAGAGGGCGCTGACACTCCCCCTAACATTTGGCGATAGGCTGAGTGCACCAACCCTTCTCGACCTCTCAACACCCCCAAAACTATCCTCTGCAAGCACTCTTGCAGGGCCTCTTTCAGCTTGTGCTAGAGCCATGTCTCACCATCTTTCCTATAACATTATATTAGTGCATTCATAGTATTTAATATGAACGAGCTTAGGAAGGATTATCTGCTCGACCGTTGGGTTATCATAGCCTCGGAGCGCGCTAAAAGGCCTACAGACTTTGTTGTGAAAAAAGAGGAGTATCCCGTTGGAGCCTGCTACTTCTGCCCGGGAAATGAGAACACGACTCCTCCTGAAATAGGACGCATCGAGAAAGACGGCAGGTGGACTGTCAGATGGTTTCCAAACAAGTATCCAGCGACAACAGAAAAAAACAAGAGTGCTTCCAAAGGCCTACTGGCTTCAGCCTCCGCCTATGGAAGGCACGAAATCATAGTAGAAACGCCGTTGCACAACCAGGATTTCGAAGAGCTTCCACTGGGCGACATGCAAGAAGTCCTTGAAGTCTGCGCCAATAGGATAAAACAGCTCAACCAAAATAAGGGCATAAAATACGTCCTAGTGTTCAAAAACCGCGGAAGGGAAGCAGGCGCTTCGCTGGCGCACTCCCACTTCCAAGTGATAGCACTGTCCAAAATCCCTTCATTGGTGGAAAAAGAAGTCCAGGCCTCAAGAAAATACTGGAAAAAGACAAAAAGGTGCATACTCTGCGACACACTGAAAAAAGAATTGAAGTCTGAAAGAAAGGTATATAAGGACAAGAATACAGGAGTCTTTGCGCCATACGCCTCCAGATTTCCTTTTGAAGCCTGGGTGATGCCCAAAAGGCACGTCAAAAACCTTGATGAACTGAAGCCAGAGGAAAAGAAGTCTTTCACACTAGCAGTCAAAAAAACCCTGTTGTCTTTAGACAAAATGCTGAATAAACCGCCCTACAACTTTTACTTCCATGTTTCGCCAAAAAAAGGCGACCTCCACATGCACTTGGAGATATGCCCCAAACTGTCGATACAAGCCGGCTTCGAGTTTGGCTCAGACATGTATATAAACGTGGTTCCGCCAGAAGACGCGGCCAGGCACTACAAAACAGGTATTTAATATACCGTCAGCTAATTTCTAATGTTTCTAGAGAATGAAAAACAGTAGAATAGCGGCCATTGCTGTGTCCATAATCTGTCTAGCTGCCTTAACCCCATCAATCTCCGCGGCGACACTGGACGAATTGTTCAGCTACAACATTCTTGGTTCCCTGCAGGAGAAAGTCGACGTAGAACGCCTTAAGGTCACTGATGTCGACAACAACGGGATGATGGACATTCTGGTGGTCACAACAGGAAAACCTGGAACGCCAAATACAGAATTAAAGAACTCTGTCTATGTTTTCAACAAAGACGGAACCATCAGATGGCGCTACAAAATAGAAAGGGAGATATTTGCAAGCATTATTAAGGACGTCAACAACGACAGAAACATGGAAACGGTCGTCTCTTACGGACTCATGCAGGAGAACATACCCAGAGGAACAATAAAAATTTTGGACAAAAACGGCGCGCTCATAAACCAGTATGGCAGGACCTCTTTGATGAGGGCGATACACGTGGACGACCTGAACAACGACAAATACTACGAGCTGTTGGCGGGCTCAGAATCAAGGCTCACATTGCAGTTCATAGACGGCAGTAGGATATGGGACTTTCCCGAAAGAACTGAAAAAGCGTTAAACAATACTGTATACAGCATTTCCACAATAGACTTGGACAGAGACGATGAGAAAGAAATCGTATACGGCTCCTCTGGAGTATACCTACTCAGCAGATACGGCAAGTTCATATGTGGCTATGAAGTAGACACCGAGCTGGACCCGTTGAAGAGATATGTGAGCTATTTGACTTCCGCTAGGCTGAGCGCAGATGGAAACCCTGAGATAATAGCTGCGACCAACACAAACAAAATCTACGCCCTAGCGGTCAAAGATATTAGGGTAACTAGTACAACAGCAGACGAGAAAACCTACACCGCAAATCTGGAAAAAAAGTGGGTTTACGAGTTCCACAACAACATAAACTCAATACAGATGTACGATTTGGACAAAGACAGCTATGATGAAATACTGGTCGCAAACGAAAACGGAAACATGTATGCTTTGGACAACACAGGACGCGTGCTGTGGACCTTCAGGCTTGACGACGC
>VGJA01000071.1 GCA_016867655.1 Candidatus Altarchaeales archaeon
CTTCAAGCCAAGTTCCTGTTCAGCAAAAACCTGCTGCAATACTCCGCACAACACTGTTGTGGTTCCAGAAGAGTTCCAGTCGAAGCCCAGTGCATTTGAAAGGCTTTGGAAGAAATAGGTGTTTGAGATTCTCTCCAAAACCCCCTGGTGGCCGCAGTCGTCAACCAAGACTTCCATAATGCTTTTTCCAAGAGAAACCATCCTGCCAAACAGCCACGGCGGAGCGCTCCCATAGTGGAGTCTCAGTGTTGCAAAACCGCTGCGCTGCATTTTATTAAAAAATTAGCTTTCTTTCAATAAAAAACTTTGGAGAGCAGCAGAAAAATAGTGCAGACTGTAGCCTCACATTAGAAGCGGAAGGTTAGAATCCTTATTATGGCATTCAAAATCAGCTTCAACCAGCCTATGTAGGGCAGTCTAAACAACGCTTTGGCCGGAACCTGGGCTTCGTTGACTGGTATTGAAATGTTGTTTTTGGACGCGCACTGGTCTAAAACCGCGTTGGCGTCTCCCTTAGTCAGATAGAATTTATATGAACTGGTTTTCGGAACACTTGGATAGGGGCAGCCAGCACTCTGAAGCCTGCACTTGTCCACATACTCGATGTATTTGTTGAAGTCCTCTATCTTGAAGCAGTCCAACGTTCCTTCGCTGCCGACAACCCTGCTGTCGTTCACGTAGACTATTCCGACAACACGGTGTATTATGGGCTCCATGCCTGCACTGCCATATATGAAATCCCTTTCGTAGATTATGACGTCGCCAATATTTGCTTCGGGCCTCATGACAACCATCATGTCGCCTGGGTTGAAACCGCCTGTGAAGGGCATATCATCTATTGTGTCGTTGCCAACGCCCCGGTCGTTAAGCCAGTATATCCAGCTGTTGTCGCCTTCATGGTGCACCATGCTTCCAGTGGTCACAACAACCAAGGGGACAATCATCTGTGCGCCGAAAACCACTTTAAGTATTATCAGGGTCACAGCCAGGGTTAATGCAACGTCGATGAAATCCCTTATCCAGGACTCCAGTTTTTCCCCGCTTTGGCCCAAGAAGCCCCGCTTCTCCTGACTCTGGTTTTCGTCAAGCATTTTAAACAGACAAAGTTATATTAATTAGACCCAACATATTAAAACTACGTTAAAATGGACTTCAAGGATGTGAAGAAGCTGGAGTCGAAGGTGTATGCCAACACCTTTGGCAGACTGCCGGTTGCCGTGACCCGGGGGAAGGGCGTTTACCTGTATGACACAAGCAACGTAAGGTATTTGGACTTCTTTTCGGGAATAGCTGTGAACAGCCTCGGCCATTGCCATCCAAAGGTTGTGAAGGCGATTCAAAAGCAAGCTGGCTTGCTGATGCACGCTTCAAACTGGCTTTACACCCTGCCGCAGTTGAAGCTGGCTGAAAAGCTTGAGAAGATGACTGGCTTGAAAAAATGTTTCCTGAGCAACGACGGCTCTGAAGCTGTTGAGTGCGCGATAAAGCTGGCAAGAAAGGCAACAGGAAAAACTGAAATAATTGCAATGGAAAAAAGCTTCCATGGCAGAACTATGGGCGCTTTGAGCTTGACATGGGGCGAGAAATACAGAAAACCCTATATGCCCCTTGTGCCCGGAATGAAGTTTGTTGGATACAACAACATTGAGGCTTTAAGGCAGGCAATCAGCAGGAATACTGCTGCGGTGATAATGGAGCCGGTGCAGAATGAAGCAGGCATAATAATACCAGATGAAGGCTTTATGCGCGAAGTCCGCAAGGTTACTGAAGACAAAAACGTTCTCTTGATTTTGGACGAAATCGGCACAGGCTTTGGCAGAACCGGAAAAATGTTTGCCTTCCAGCATGAGAAGGTAAAGCCTGACATACTTTGTCTTGCAAAGGCATTGGGCGGCGGCTTTCCCATAGGAGCAACTTTATACTCAAACATGGACTTTGAAAAAGGCGAGCACGGCGGCACATTTGTAGGAAACCCGCTGGCTTGCGCGGCAGCTCTGGCTGCAATAGACGTCATGGTAAAACAAAAATTGGACAAAAACGCTGAAAAGATGGGCAAATACCTGCTTGAACGCTTGAAGGCAAACAACCACAAGGCAAGAGGAAAGGGTTTAATGGTAGGGGTAGATGTCAAAGACGGCAAAAAAACAGTATTAGACTTAATAAAACAAAGGGTATTAACAATAAACTCAGGAAATACTGTGAGAGTACTGCCTCCGCTGACAGTAAACAAACAGCACTGCGACACATTCATCAAAGCATTAAACAAAGTGGTTTAAATGGCCAAAGGAAAAAACTTCCAGCTGGAGGTGTACAAAAACCTGCCCAAATTGGACTGCGGGGAATGCAACTGTAAAACCTGCGGGGAATTTGCCACTGCAGTACTGAAGGGGAAAAAACAGGCAACCCGGTGCCCACACATAACCAACGAGCAGATACAGCACATAACATTATTACTGGACGAATACGCCAACGTATAGAAAAAAAATGGTTAAAAGGATAGGGAAGTTCATGGAGAAGAATGTTGCAACAGTGCCATTAGACAGCATGGTTTCAGAAGCAGTGAAAATAATGGGAGAGCGCGACATAGGCTCCGTGGTGGTGGCTGAAGAGGGGAAAGTGCTGGGGATTGTAACTGAAAGGGATTTAGCCAGAAAAGTCATCTTCAAAAACCTGGACCCGCAAAACGTGAAAGTCAGCGAAATAATGACCAAAGAGGTTATAACAACCAGCCCAAACGCCACAGTCCTAGAGGCAGCAAGAGTGCTCAAAGACAACAAAATCAAAAAACTCCCGGTGGTGGAAGGTGGAAAACTCGTTGGAATAGTAACCGAAACAAGCGTTACAGAAGCGCTTAGAGAAGAATTGGTCTGCATAACCCCCCTGCAGGAGGAGCTGGAGAAAACCAACGGCAAATACATACTAGAGCCCGGCACAGTCTACTTGATCAAAGAAGACAAAGAAGACAAAGGCTTCGACCTCTTTGTGGACGCGGTAATGCAGGGTCTCCACGGCTTGTGCATAACGAGAAAACACCCCAAGAGGATACAGGAGCAACACAAACTGGAAAAAACGCCAATCATCTGGCTGACAGACGCAAGCACACAACACAAAACCATACCGCCCACAGGAGTCAACGACATCTCCATGCTGGTTTCAAAATTCATAGACGACGTCGACAAATGCGTCATAATGCTAGACGGCCTGGAATATTTGATAGCCCACAACAACTTCAACCAAACGCTAAGACTCATACACGCGCTAAGAGACAGAGTAGCTGAAAGCAACTCATACCTAATAATACCGGTAACACACAACGCCTGGGACCAGCGAGAGCTAAAACTGGTGGAATCCGAAATGGACGTCATAATCACAGACCTAAAAGAAATAAGAAAAAAACTGGAAAAAATAGAGAATAAATCAAATACTCCGCCCTAAAGGGCGGAGTATGATATACAAACCCGCAGACGATTACCAATTAGAAGGCATATTGAAGCAGCATCGCATTCATCTGCGGCTTAAAAGCCGCAGTATTCTGCGGGTTTGTAATAAAAAAGAGAGTTCTACACAATATTAAAAACCAGAAAAACCCAATAATAAATCTCCAAAAGCCGAGGTGGCAGAGCCAGAGCCTTTTTTCTTTCTTTTGTGCAGCCGTTGGCTGCATGTCGCGAACACGCGACAGAAAAGAAAGAAAAAACCCTCGGGAAAAAAGAAAGAAAAACTCCTGATTCATAGGCCTTCTAAAAGACTTATTAAAAACCAAAACACCTAATTATACTACCAGCAATACGAAATGCCGAGGTGGCAGAGCCTGGATCAATGCGCAAGCCTGGAAAACCCCCCGTTTCACGGGACCTTGGGAAAATCCCGACAGCTTGTCCTCGAAAGGGGGCTTGAGTTCAAATCTCAACCTCGGCGAACCCTTTTCTTTCTTTGTGCAGCCGTTGGCTGCATGTCGCGAACACGCGACAGAAAGAAAGAAAAGTGTTTCATCCCAAAAGAAAGAAATCCCTACCCTTGGGGGAGGGATGTGTCCCATCCCAAAGGGATGGAACTGTAGGAGGGGGTAGGGATACGTGTCACGGTAGATGCCTCGTATGGCATAAACCAGGGGCAACCATAGGTTCCCCCTGGTTCACTACATTACGTAGAATGCGAGTGTGTTGGCTACTGGTTGGTTGGGGTTTGCTTGGGTTTTGTTTTCTTTTTGTTGTTTTTCTGCGCCTAGTGATTGGTAGAAGTTTTTGTATTCTTCCGTTAGTTGTGTTCCTATTATGGAGTTGTCGTTTTTGTTTATGGGGTCGTTTTGGATTAAGCCCATGAATGTGTATCCAACAGCGTTTTTGGCTGTAGTCTTGTATGCTTCCATTCCTGCTTTGTGGTATTGTATGAATTCTTGTAGTCCAATTTTGTTTTTGAATGCGAAGGCTTCTGCCATGATGTAGGGTTTTCCATCGCGTTTGGAGATTTCTTCGCCTGTTTTGAATTCTGCTTCAAATGCTGACTTGTAGTCTGATGTCGCGAAGCCGTAGGTGAAGCCGAAGAGGTCGCATTGCGTGAAGTTCATGCAGTCGAATTTGGCGTCCATTCCGCCGACGCGGCAGTATATCCTTCCCTTGTAGATTTCTCTGACTTTGGGTATGATTCTGTTGTAGAGTTGGTTGGTTATCTCGCAGGCTTCTTGTGCGCTGTAGCCGTTTTCATACAGCATGTATTCGAACTCGTTTACTGGCACGAAGTATTCTACATTGTATTCTTCAGCTACTTCAGCCCACTTTAATGCTGTTGTTTCAACTTGGCTTAGATAGGAGTCTGGGTTTATTTTCTCGTTTTTGTTGGGGTTGAAGTTTGGAAACAAGTCGTAGAGGTCGTGCGCCACCAAGACGACTTGGAAGCCGGCTTTCTTTGCTTTTATTAGGTTGGCTATTGTTTCTTGGTCTGCTACAGCGCCTATTGCGTGATCTACGGTATGTATCAATTTGTTGTCTTGGTCGTGCGTGTATTTGGCAGTTATGTGGTAGGTGTTGATGCCCAGGTTTTTGTAGTCGTCTGTGAAGTAGGTTACTCCGATGCGGTTGTATGCCGGCCCAGGCTCCCAGACTGCTTTGATTGGTATTCTGTAGGTTCTCTCAAACGTGTAGTTCTGTTTTAAGGATTCTAAGTCAGGAGTTTCAACCGGCATGTAGGCATAGCAGTTGTAAGTGCAGCCTAAGATGCAGTCTTTTGTC
The DNA here is from genome assembly GCA_016867655.1 of Candidatus Altarchaeales archaeon. Classification (GTDB taxonomy): domain Archaea; phylum Altiarchaeota; class Altiarchaeia; order IMC4; family SCGC-AAA252-I15; genus VGJA01. Next base: position 5,229 of record VGJA01000071.1, read on the forward strand.
TTGCAGTCCAGGCAGGACTGGCATTCTTTTGGGGTTTCTATTGCTCCAAGCCTGCCTGCGCCGCCACAGAAGCTTGGGAATTTTTCGCAGAACTTCAGGCAGTCGAGGCTGTTTTCAGGCTTGCTGCAGTATTGAGAGCACTCCTGCATTGAGGAGCAGTTTCCAGGAAGCTTGAAGCCTATTTTTTTTGCTAGATTGCTTGGAGTGGGTATGTCGCACTTGAAGTCCAAGCAGATTAAGCCTTGATAGCAGTCTGCGTCTTGCGTGCAGGGGCTTCCTGGAATTCCGGATTGAAGGTCCATTTTTAGGGCGTATTTGCTGCATGTGTCTTTGTTCATCCCGCACCACGCCTTGCATTCGAAAGGGTTT
>VGJA01000072.1 GCA_016867655.1 Candidatus Altarchaeales archaeon
ATTATGTCTAACGCGGTCTATGACCTTGTTTATCCATTTTTCAGAGACTAATTTGCCCTGTTTTCTAGCCCGCTCCATAGTATATCTCGTCCCTTTTGACTTGCCGTCCCAGAATGCTGCGACAAAAACGCTTTCGTCAACAATCCGGTCGTTTCTCCTGAAGTAGTCTTCCGGCTTGTAAGGCCCGCCGGCCTGCTTGAACTCTGGCTGGATTACAATAGTCTCAAGACCCCGCGCCTTGGCTGTTTCAACGGCCCATGTGTCTACTCCCAATGCGCCGCCTGAAACAACTATTGTGCCTTCCTTCAGCCCGTTGACGAAGTCTACTACTCTTTGCTTGTCAGCGTAGTTTCTGCTTCCAACTACTGCAACTTTAACGCCCGTCATTTTTGTGTTTTCATCAATTCCATCAGACTGCAGACCTTGCATTTCTCTTGGCTTGATGGTTCTCCGCAGCTTTTGCATTCTTTCAGTCTGCCTGATTTTTTGTATTGCTTCTTTAATGCTGGGATGACTTTGAGAAAGCCTTCAGCAAGGTTTAATTTCACTCCAGAATGCTGTTTTTCAAGCTCGTTAAGGTTTTTCTTCACCATGGTTCTGAATGAGTTCAGGGAGCAGGGGCAGGGTTCGTATTGCACTGGAAAATTTTTTATTTTGGAATACCTCTTGGTCTCCTCCTCCAAACAGTAGTAAAGCGGCTTGACGCGGGGGATGAACTTTCTGTCTTTTATTACTCCGGTTGTCGGCCCCAGCTTGGCAGACAAAAGTATGTTGCCGTGGATCATGTTCATGAAGAAAGTCTGCGCTTCGTCGTCCAGATTGTGGCCTGTCACCAGCTTTGTTGCTTTCAGTTTTCTTGCATGGCGGTTCAGTATGCTCCTCCGCATGACTCCGCATATCGTGCAGGTGTTCATTCTAAAGCCCTTCTTGTCCAGCACATCCTTCATGTAGCAGACCGAGCAGCCGAATTCTTCTCTCATCGGAATTATGTGCAATTTTACTGCAAGCTCATTGCAAAACTTCTTTATGTTGCCTTTGTTTGTCCTGGAATACTCGCCCAAAAGCTGGTCAATCAACATGGCTTCCACATTATAACCAAGCTTGTGCAACACATACAAGGCTGTGGTGGAATCCTTGCCGCCGGAGACTGCAACAATGATTTTGTCACTCCTGGAAAGCAGCCTATGCTTTCTGATGGTGTCCCTTACCTTCCCCTCAAAGTATTCCGTAAATTCACTGTCGCGCATTCTAGCCATACGAAAGATTACAATACAGATTTAGGATGTAGATGAGTGTTCTTCAGCTGTTATGATTTTTAGTTGCGCAACACTTGACCCACTTTGTGTTCGGCTGCCGCCGTTTCCATGGCTTGTTTTATCAGGGTTGACTCCAGGCCCAAAAGCTTTTGGACTACTTTGTTTTCCGTGTTCAGTGTGTATAACTTCGTCTTGCCGAATCTTCTCATCTCTTTTACTATGCCAAATTCCTCAATTCTGCTCCAGTTTTTGAACAACGCCCCTCTGGATATTCCCGCACCCTCGGCTATGTCCTTTTTGGAGTAGTCCATGCCCTTGTTGTCTATGAGGAAGTCCATAATTCTTGTGACAGGGTTGTCGCCTATGAATCGTATCAGCAGGGATTTTTCCATGGTGGCACCTTGTTTTATTGGTCTAGATATAAGTATATATGGAAAGATAGGTATATAAATGTTTACGTTCAAAGTATATTTAGGTAGACTATCATGTGGACCGATGACGAGATAAAAGGCAAAATACTGCACAAGCTAACCCGCCTAGGGAAATTCAAACACAGCCACACCTCAATCGACAACCTACCCAAAGGATTCCCAGCCCACGAAATTGGAAGAGCGAAAACCCTAATCAAAGACATGAAAAAAGAGCAGCTACTGCTAGCTAAACCAACATCCTACGGAGAAGAAGTTTCAATAAACCTTGAAAAAACAGGGGAAATACACAAGCTAATTGAAACATTCCTGAAGAAAATCTAGTTCAAACACAAAATACAAAAATATCTACCCACAACTTGCTCAAGAACTGCGACCCTACCATCTGATTAACCTATTTCTCAAAGTATTCCGTAAATTCACTGTCGCGCATTTTACAAAGAGTATAATACAGATTTAATGTTTAATAAGTATTCGGACATTGTTTGGATAATAAGTTTCCCCAGGCTTTTTTCCGACCCCGTGCGACGGGGTCGGAAAAAAGGCTGAATCACTCCCACTCCATTGTCGCTGGCGGCTTGTTTGTTATGTCGTATACTACTCTGTTGACTTGTTTTAGTTCGTTGACTGTTCTTGTGGATATTTTTTCTAGTGTGGGGTGGGGTATTTTGGTGTAGTTGGCCGTCATTGCGTCTTTGGATTGGATGATGCGGACTACTATTGGGTATCTGTAGGTTCTTTGGTCTCCTTGTATTCCAACGCTTTTTATGCTCAATAATACTGCGAAGCCCATCCAGACTTTTTTGTATAGGCCGCTGTTTTTCAATTCCTGCTCTATTATGCATGTGGCTTTCCGCACTATTTCAGCTTTTTCGGGCGTGACTTCGCCTATGATTCTTATTGCCAGTCCGGGTCCTGGGAAGACGTGTCTTTCGATTATTTCTTTTGGCAGATTCAGTTTTCTTGCCACTTTTCTGACTTCGTCTTTGTATATGTCTCTCAAGGGTTCGTATACTTCCAGTTTCATGTTCTTGGGCAGGCCGCCGACATTGTGGTGTGACTTGATTACCGAGGAGTGTTTGGTGACGCCGCTTTCAATCCTGTCAGAGTATATCGTTCCCTGCACTAGCACCTCAGCCTTCTGTTTCCTAGCTTCCTCTTCGAATATTTCAACGAAAAGCCTGCCGATTATCTTTCTTTTCTGCTCAGGCTTTTCAACTCCCTTCAAGGCCTTGAAGAACCTCTGGCTTGCATTCACAATCCTGAAGTTTAGTTTTCTTTTGGAGAATGTTTTTTTCATGAACTCGGTCTCCTTGAAGCGCATCAATCCGGTGTCAACGTATACTGCAGTCAAATTTTTGCCGACCGCTTTTTCAAGCAGTACTGCGGCTGTGGAGCTGTCTATTCCTCCGGACAACCCTAGTATGGCTTTTCTTTTGCCGATTGCCTGCCTGGCTTCTTTTATCGCTTGTTTGATGAAGTCTTCAGTAGACCATTGTTTTCTGGCTTTGCAGATGTTTACTGCAAAATTTTTGAGTATTCTATGCCCTCTGGTTGTGTGTGTGACTTCAGGGTGGAATTGCACGCCAAAAATCTTCTTTCCGATGTTGGCGTAGGCTGCTATTCTGGAGCCTGCCGTAAAAGCCAGCGTCCTGTAGCCAGCTGGAAGGCTTTCAACAACGTCACGATGGTTCATCCAGACTTTCTCCTGCTTCTGCAAGCCAGCCAGAATCTTGTCTTTCTCGGTTACATTCAACTGTGTTACTCCATATTCGCCTTGCCTGCCGTATCTTACTTTCCCTTTCTCCAGAAAGGCTATCAGCTGGTGGCCGTAGCATATTCCCAGTATTGGAACGCCGACTTTCAGGATTTCAGGACTGCATTTAGGAGACTTCTTGTCATAGACCGATGCAGCTCCTCCGGACAGTATCACGCCTTTCAAACCCTCTATCTTCCTCAATTCCTGCAGGGAGGTGTCTGAAGGCAACACTTCGCAATAGACTCCCAAATCACGTATCCTTCTTGAAATCAGATGGCAGTACTGTCCGCCAAAATCCAAGACAACAATGCGGTCCATTGAAATTAACTATAGGAGAAAGTAGTATTTTACTTTAAGGAGGATACCTCTTCAGGCAGGTTCTTCAAAGACTTTAGTATGTCTTCTTTTTTCAAGCCGGCTTCTGTAAAGTCTTTTCTGCTTGCTCCGCCTGTGAGCACGCCGATGAACTTCATGCCAGCATTTATAGCGCACTGGGCATCAACAATAGAATCGCCTATGTAGACTGCTTCCCTTGGGTTTACTTCCAGCTGCCTGCATGCCTGCAATAATGCCTCTGGATGAGGCTTGTGGTTTGCCAGCGATTCCTTGTGCAGGATTATTTCAAACATCTTGAAATCTATTCCAGTGGAATCCAAATGCTGGTACAATGTCTTGCTTCCCCTTGAAGTCAAAATTCCAAGTTTGTATTTGCCTTTAAGACCGCTTAAAGCCTCGGAGACTCCTTCAATCAATTTTGCTTCCTCTCTTTCAAGGCGGTAGACTTCGGTGAACCTTTTTTTGTCCACCCCGGGCCACAAATTCTCCAAAGCTTCTTCCCAAGGCTTGCCCAACTGCCTGGCAAAGTCTTCAAACTTTCTTTCAGGCAGATTCAGCACTCCTGCAGTCCTCTGGTACTCCCTCCAGACTGAATCAACTGAGTCTATCAAAGTTCCGTCGAAATCGAACAGCACAGCCTTTATCATCCCAATCGCGTAGTATTTATTTAAGCGCTAGCATATTTAATGGAAATGATTCCGCTCACGCCAGAACTGCTTTTCAACGGCCTTGGAATACTATTATCTCTTATAGCAGTCTACTATTGGGTACAGCTTTCCAGGAGGATGTACCGCAGGAAAAGCGAATTCCAAGGCTGGGTTTGGCTTTTCACCTCCGCTTTTGCAATACTCTTGCTTAACATATCCAGCACCTACATGCTGTTTTCCAATGTGGGGGTGTCGCAGATAAGGATTCCCTTTTACGGCAGCACCGTCAGCTTTAATGTGATACAGGTTGTTGAAGTCCTAAGCAGGACCATAATAGTTTTCTCAATGACAGTCGGCGTGTATCTCATCTATTCGAAGCTTAAGACTGGTTTTGTCTACGCTTTGATGCCAGTCGGCCTTGAGCAGAAGGCATTGAGCAAGGAGAAGCTGAAGTATGAGTTGAACACATCCATGAGTTATATAATATCCGAGAGTAATGTCGGCGAGACAAGCAGTAAGAGCATATCTGGAGACAGGTCTTCTGTGAACAGCATGCACGTGTTCACGGATTTGGTGTCTCACGGAGCCTATGGCTTGATTATAACGCGCGAGCATCCCAAGCAGGTGAGGAGGAACTGGGATGTGGACAGCCTGCCGGTAATATGGCTGACTACTTCAGGGGACTTGACAGGCGAGGCTATGGAAAACGTCCAGTACCTGGACCCTGCAGACCTCATCGGGCTGAGCCATGCGATAAAGGATTTCATCAAAAAAAGCGACAACAACGTCATACTGTTTGACTGCATCGAGTATATGATAACGCAGAACAGTTTCAGCGAGGTTTTGAAGTTCATACAGTCTTTGAACGACTCGGTGTCGCAGTCCAAAAGCAGGCTTCTTGTGCCATTGGACTATAAGGCGGTTGACGAGAGGGAACTACACCTGCTAAAGCGTGAATTGCACGAAATCACTGTGGTTTAAAGTTTTTGAACAAGTGTTTTTTGAATCCAGCAATCTTGCCTGATTTTACTGCAACGCCTTCCCTTTTGAGCAGCCGTATTTTTTCAGAGACTCCAAGTTTGTAGCCTCCAACGCGTCCATCAGAGTGCACAACACGGTGGCACGGTATTTTTACTGGACGCGGATTTTTGCTTAAAGCCGT
>VGJA01000073.1 GCA_016867655.1 Candidatus Altarchaeales archaeon
CCCTTCGGAGTCCAAGCGTCTATGACGTCAATAGCCTGCGAGTCAGTTAAAACACACTTAACCTTCTTGTCCTTCAAGCCCTCCAAAACGCTTAAATACCTTTTTTTCTCGGCTTCAAAGCCGCTGCCCCTGGCTGACTTCAAGTCAGTCCTGCAGGAGATGGGGAACGCAAAATTTCTTGTAATATACTCCTCGGCCATCGCCTGCGGCCTTAAATACCTTCCAGGCGGAGTCTCCTCATCCATCGGAATATGCAGTAGATAATATTCATCACGCCTTACAAAAGGCAGAAGCTCTATTCTAGCGTTTTTGGACTCAAAATTCTCGATTATGAAGTTCAGCAGCCTCGGTCTGTCGTCTGGATTGACTGCCTTAAGCTGTATCTTCTTATAGAACTTGGAGTAGTCCAGCTTTGACCCAACATACCCTAAGTTGTAGTCATCCTGAAATATGTTGTAGACAATAAACAGCTGTTTGCCATACTCCCTCGCCTTGTGGATTAGGTGGTTTTCCGTCTCAAAATTGCTTGTGTTGGGGTCTACCACCAAAAGAACCAAATCGCATTCCTTCAAATCGTTTTCAGCCTTCCTTCTTTTTTTCAAGCCAAGCTCTCCAGCTTCATCCATTCCAGGCGTGTCAAACAACTTCACAGGCCCAAGGCCATGTATCTCGCACATCGTTGTCTTGGTGTCCGCTGTCGTTCCAGGCGTCGGGTCGGTGATGGAGCACTCCTGCTGTGTCAGCAGGTTCATCAGACTGCTCTTGCCAGAGTTCACTTTCCCAAAAATCCCGATGTTATCCCTTACAACAATCATTTTCTTATGGCGTCTCCATAACCTCGCCCTATTGTCCTTCCAACAGTTTCCACAACCTTCTTCACACAGTTGGCGCAGTCAAAAGGGTTTTCGTAAACACACGCCTTGTTTGGATACAGCTGGTAAAGCATCCTGTATTTTTTCGGCGTTATGTTGGGCATCAACAAATTGGCCCCAGCCTGTAGTGCAAGCTCCCTGCCGTTTGCGTTATTCAAAGACTGCAGTGCAGTGGTTGCGGAAATAAAAATGTCCTTGCAGGCAATCCTCGTGACCGCAATCACCTTCAAACTCATTTCAAAACTGCCGTTGTTACTACATGCCAGTGGAGTGTCCGGATGGCAGATGAAAGGTCCTGTTCCAGCCATATTGGCTTTCAATCTGTCATACATCAAAATGTCTCCAGCCAAGTCTTCTATGCTCTGCCCCGGCAGGCCGACCATAAAGCCGGTGCCAACCTGATAGCCAATCTTCCCTAACCTTTTTATTAATTTCACCCTTCTTCCAAAGGAGTTTTTTGTTTGAGAAGACTTTGGATGCAGTTTTTCAAAAAGCTTTTTGTTTGAAGTCTCAAACCTAACCAAACACCTCCTAGCCCCAGCATCATAGAACCTCTTGTATTCCTCAACAGTCCTCTCCCCGATGCTCAAAGCAACCCTGCAGTCGCATTTCTCCAAGATACGTTTTATCATGTCTTCCACCACCTCCGTTGTGTAATAGCCGTCTTCGCCAGACTGCAGAAGCACTGTTCTAAAACCCAGGCTGCTTACAGCATTTTTTGCAATACCCACAATCTCTTCCGGCTTAATCCTGTATCTCCTTAATTTCAGATTCGATTTCCTTATTCCACAATACAGGCAATCATTCCTGCAGTAGTTGGAAAACTCCAGAACGCCCCTGACGTAAACATCTTCGCCTATATACTCCTCTCTGACTTCATCAGCTTTTTTAAACAGCCTGCCCAAATGCTCTCTTCTGTCCAACTTCAACAGGAAGACTATACCTTCTTTGCTTAACTCATTTTTGTCCAATATACAGTCAAGCCTAGAAGTATAAGTCTCTTTCTCCCTAATTCCCTCCAGCTTTAAGTCATGGGCAGGCCTAGAAGTATAAGTCTCTTTCACCATTCCTAATCCCCTCCAGCTTTCTGAAGAACTCATTCCTTATTTCCCGGTTTTTTATCCAAACAGTTTCTTTTTTCACCAGCTTACAGCCAATCTCCCTGGCTTCTACATCAGCATAGTCCTCCAAATACTCCTGTAGTGTCAGCAAGGCATTCGGCTGGCAGAAGTTTTGTATCAAACCCGGTTTGGCCAACTCCATAAAATCCTCTCCAGTTCTGCCCCGCCTGTAGCACGCAGTGCAAAAGGATGGAATAAAACCCTGCTCCATCAAGTCCTTGATGACAACCGGAGTAGGCCTTGTGTCGCTTAAAGCAAACTGTCCAACATCCTCCAAGCTGGCTTCCGGCTCGCAATAACCCCCGGGGTTTGTTCTAGAGCCTGCTGAAATCTGGCTCACCCCCAAGTGAAACAACTCATTCCTCATCTGGGAGCTCTCCCTGGTTGACAGAATGATTCCAGTATAGGGGACAGAACACCTCAACACGGCAACCAGTTTTTTGAAGTTCCTGTCAGAAACAGGACAAGGCGGATTACTGGCTATGGGAGCATTCTGCGCCGGCTCTATCCTCGGAACAGAGATTGTGTGCGGGCCTGTGTTGAATCTTCTGTCCAAATACATTGCATGCATCAACAAAGCCAGGACCTCAAATTTGTAGTCGTAAAGTCCAAAGAGGACTCCAATGCCAACATCATCTATTCCCGCCTTTTGCGCACGGTCCATGGCCTTCAACCTCCATTGGTAGTCTGACTTGGGGCCAGACGGATGCATTTTTCTGTAAGTCTCCTTGTGGTAGGTTTCCTGAAACATTGTGTAAGTCCCAATACCTGCTTCCTTAAGCCTCTTGAAGTCTCCCACATCCAGCGGCGGTATTTCAACATTAATTCTCCGTATTTCCCCCCCTGGCTTGGTCTTCACAGAGTAGGCGATTTTCAATGCCCTCAGGAAATCATCAAAACTGTATCTCTCAAAATCCTCGCCCATCAACATGAGCAGTCTCTTGTGGCCCTGTCTCTCCAAGGCTTCCACCTCCAGCTTTATTTCATCGTCTGTCAGTATTTTTCTCTTCATCTTATTGTTGCTTTTCCTAAACCCGCAGTATAAGCAGTCGTTGGAGCAGTGGTTTGAGACATAAAGCGGCGCAAAAAGCACAAGCCGGTTGCCGTATATGGCTTTTTTTACTGCAAAGGCTGTTTCAAAGAGTTTTTTCATCAAGGTTGTGTTGCTGGAGTCCATGTTTAGCAGGCAGGCGGCTTCATCCAGGCTCAATCCCTTCAGTTTCAACGCCTTTTTGAGTATGCCTCCTACTTTTTTGCCTGATGGGTTTTTGTTGTTCCCCAGCGCTTTTTTTATCGCCTCTTCGTCAATAATGTTCACATATTTAACTTTTTTTGCCGCCAATAAAAAGGTATCGTTAACTTTTTAAACCAATAAATGCAATATATATAAGAAATGGAACCAAATCTTACGAAAAACGATAAAATCGTCCTAAAGGAGTTAATCAACAACGGAAGAATAAGCGACACATCAGTTGCAAAAAAAATCGGGATTTCAGTGCAAGCAGTCAGAAAAATAAGAAAAAAATTCGAAAACAACGGAATCATAAAACGCTATTCAACAACAATAGACTATGAAAAAATAGGCATAAGAGCATTCGCCATAGTGCAGCTGAAAATAACCGAAAAAGGGTCGGAAGCAAAAATGGATTTGTTCGAAAGCCCCAACATAATCGGCTCCTTCAAGCTGCCCGAAACCAACATCACAAACATCTTCATCGCAGGCTTCAGCACCCTGGAAGAACTGGACAAATACTTCGCAAAAACAAAGGAAAAATACCTCGGCCTAATAGAAATACAGAAAATAAACGTCTTCTCCAACATCGGTCTGATGAAAAACTCGCCCATAGACCTGCTGACAAAAAAAGTTGAAGAATACAACAACAAAAATAAACCCTTCAATTCTTCTCACTAATGCGGCAACAGCGACAGAACACCATATATCAAAAGTATGCCGGCCAGCAGTGCAACAGTCTGCTCCAGCATTCTGGAACGCCTATTCTCCTTGTGCAACTCGGGCATCAAGTCGGCAGTCGCAATGTAAGTGAAACCGCCAGCGGCAAACGCAATAACTGAAGGAATCAAAGGCTCAATCTTGGGCAAAAACAAGAAGCCCAAGATGCCGCCCAAAATGGCTGAAGTTGCAGACAAAAAATTGTAAAACAAAGCCTTCCTAGCCTTAAAGCCGGCGTGCAACAAAACAGCGAAATCCCCGAACTCCTGGGGAATCTCGTGCAAGGCAATCACAAAAGTCGTCACCAAACCCAACTCAACGCTGGACAAATAAGAAGCTCCAATAATAACTCCGTCAATGAAATTATGCACTCCATCCCCAAACAAATTCAAGTAGCCGACAGGCTTTACGTGGCACTCCTCCCTGCCGCAATGATGCCAGTGAATAAACTTCTCAATGATGAAAAAAACCAGTATGCCAGCCAAAACCAGCTTAAACGCCTCCGCTTCCAACCGCTCGCTGGCTTCAGGAATCAAATGGAAAAAAGAAGCAGCCAGCATTGAACCAGAGGCGAAAGCAACAAGCAATATAAGAACCCTACTCAACAACTTCCTATTCAACGAAAGGCTGACTAAACCCACAAGAGAAAGCAGGCTGACAAGAACAACACTAGCCAAAATCCACAGAAAAACGCTTAAAGCCACAAACTACCTCTCAACCTTGAAAAAACCGCCGAAAGTCTCATCCCAACTCGCGTCCTTGTCCCTCCTGTATTTGGCCGCAATCTTGGAAATCTGCTCCACAATACGCATATAATCCCTTTCCATACCCTTCAGCGACTCCCTACCCTTGTCAGTCAAAATAAGGTCGCCCATGGAAGCCAACTCCTGCTTATACAACAAATTCAAATTAATATAAGCCTGAATCGCATTAATCCTCACCAAATCCTTAAGCAACTCATCTTCCACTCAACATCCCTCCACTCAAACCTTCTTATAACACAAAGTCGTATTCGTCTTCCTCTCTTGGAAGCAAAATTCATACCAATAATCATTAGGCTCAGACAAATTTCGAATCTCCTTCATATGCTCCGGAATATTATACCAAGGCGTGCCAGTAGGCCTCTGAGTAACGATAACAATATCCTTACCCCTCCCAACAGAAGAATTAATCAACAACTTAACCTCATCATAAACCGACAAAGTAAACTCAGCCAAAACATCCATCCTAGACTCAAAACCAGAAACATTACCACCCAACTCAACCAACTTAGTGTTCAAATCAGCATTACTAACCTGCAAATCAGCCACCCTATAAGACTCCCTCCTCAACTCCCCCAAACCACTATTAATATTATTCACATCAGCCCGCAAAAGACCCAACTCCCGAACAACATAAAAATTAAACAAAACAAAAACAACAACCACAACCACCACACCCAAAGACTCCAAAGCCCTCATGCCAAATCACCCCAAACACTCTAATATAATGGAAACCTCGTATATAAAAACGGTGTAAATCCGTTCCTACCCAGTAGTTACACATTACATAAGCTACTATACACCATCAATTGATTTCCCGCAGGACCATAATGGCACCTAGAGAGCACTTA
>VGJA01000074.1 GCA_016867655.1 Candidatus Altarchaeales archaeon
TGGTTGAGGCTGGCATCAAGGCAAGCAATCTAGGGCAGCTGGTCTATGACAAAATGGGGGAGAAAAAAGTTAAATGCAAGTGCATCAGATGCCGCGAGGTGGGCCGGTTTTTGCTAAAGGGCGTTGAACCTGCAAAGGGGACTATTGAATTGGTCAGAAGGGATTATAGGGCAAGCAATGGCAAAGAAATCTTCCTCTCTTTTGAAGATAGAACGCAAGACCTATTAATCGGCTTCCTAAGGCTTAGAATCCCTTACAAGCCTTTCATGCCTGAAATAACTCCTCAAAGTGCTTTAGTCAGGGAACTGCACGTTTACGGCCCGATGCTCGAGCTTGGGGAAAAGCCTGAATTTGAGTGGCAGCATCGCGGTTATGGGAAAGAGCTTCTGGCTGAAGCAGAAAAGATTGCAAGAAAGGAATTCAACATGAAGCAGATTATCGTCACCAGCGGCATTGGGGCGAGAAACTACTACAAGAAATTCAAATACAAGAAAATCGGCGTCTACATGGGGAAGACTTTATAGGCCGAAGACTTTCAGCACTGTGGCAAAAACCATTTTTAGCAGCGGGAAAACGTTCAGCAGGAATATGAATACCGTGATTGCTATAATGCTAAACAGAACTCTTTTCACGCTCTTTTCCCTAATCCAGCTTGCTTTGACTATTTCGTCAAACATTCTATAGCCGTCGAAAGGCGGCACCGGAAGCAGGTTGACCAAACCGATGCTGATGCTGAAGAAGTAAATCCAGCCCAAGGAAGTTAGCAAAAATTCCAAAAATCCTGATGTTAGAATCCAGGACGTGCATTCAAACCTGGCTTTAATTTCCTTAATGACGACTACTCCCATATACCCTTTCCCTTTTTCTGTGGGATGTTCTGTTGTGTTCACCTGGAAAATTCCTTTGTCTGTCTTCAATGTGACGATGTTGCCTGGTTTCACTCCATTGGTTGCGTTTTTGAATGACTCGGTGTCGCTCAACAGATTGCCGTTTATCTCGTATATTACCATCTCCCTCTCCAGGACTTTTTCAGCCGGATAGCCTGCAGGCAACTCCGAGATTTTAACGCCTTCACCTGGGACTACAAAATAGCTCAGCCCCGTTACAAGCGTGAGAGTAACCAAAACGCAAAGTATTCCAACGGCAAAGTTTGCAATAGAACCTGCTGAATAAACCCTCATCTTGCTTATGCCCTGCTTTTTCTTCAGTTCTTCTTCATCAGGCTCGACGAAAGCCCCAACAACCAGGCCGCCGAAAGTCAGAAGCCCAACAGACTTCAACCTTACTTTGCCCACTCTGGTCAATATGCCGTGAGCCAGCTCGTGTGGGGCAAATGTTGCAACAATTGCTATCAAGGCATACCACCATGGGATGAAAATGTCGTATCCCGGGACGCCCATGCCGATTCTGCCTTCCCTTGTGGTTGGAAGCAGGGGCGAGATTCCTGGGAGCATGGAGCCCTGCAGTATTTCATAGGCGTTTTGAAGTAGCAAAGCGATTATCAAAGCCGGGAAGCCGAAGAATCCATACAAAAGCGCAAGGTAGAAAGGCAGGTTCAATACTGCCGCTCCTGCAGAGCAGGATATCAACAGAGAGGCTAGGACAAAAGAGGCTGCGGTGTTCCTCACCCTGCGCATCAGCCAGACAGCCAAAGCCAAAAGCAGGATTGAAACCAGCTTAACAGCAAGGCTTGCTTTAGCGAGAGAAACGCCAGCCGTGGCAATCAAAACCAGGCTCCAGTATAAGTTCCTCCTAGTTTTCTCCTTCTCCAAAAGATACAAGGCTCCCAAGCCGCCGAAAGACATCACAAGCCCTAAGTCTCCTGCAAGCATCCAAAGCTCTGGCTTTAGTCTGGCCAAAAAGTCTATGAACTTCAAGCCGCGCTTGGTCCTTATGACGAAAAACAAAAAATGCCGTTCATAGTCTGTCTTAAACAGAAAAATCGTTATCAAAATGAAGACAATTGCGATGAAAGTCCATGGGTCCATCTAGCCGCCACCCTGCTTTTTTCTGACAACAACAACATCGCCCAAAGTCTTTTCCCCCTCCCGTTTTTTCTCTCCTGCAGGAAGCTTGTCCTCAACCTTTGTAGTCAGCTTTATGTTCAACTTCTTTTCCAACTTTTCAATCAAATCCTCGCCAGGCTCAATCTTCCCCAACTCAAGCCTGTGAACCAAAGACTCAGGCTCGTTAATCAACTTTGCCAGCTCGCATTGCTTCAAATTTCTCTTCTCACGAGCCTTCTTAATCCTCCCTCCATAATCTTCAACCAAAGATTCCTCAAACTCAAAATCCTGCATATCATAAACTCGGTTTCCAGTTTTCGGTTTCCAGTCTTCAGACTTGGGCTTCTCTTTCACAGCAGAAATCTTGCTGACAACCACCCCAAAGCCAGCGCAGTTATCGCAGGCGCTGACCAAAGAGCCCTCCAACTTCAACTTCACGCCAGAATTAAAATGCTTGCCACAAATCTCGCAAATCATCTTAAACAAAACCTTCTGGTAAATACTATCTGAAAAGAAGAATTTAAGGAGGGGAAATGCCGCACTCCCCCTCTGTTCATACAAAAACTAAGCCGTTGGCAGGCAGTTCTCTTGAATCTCCTGAAGGCTTTTCGTAAGCTCCTTAGTGGTCTTGCCCACCTCAATTATACCCTTTTTTATCTCCAAAGTCTGCCCAGAGTTTATCGCCTGCTCCAAAGAGTTCAACTCCTGCTCCAACTCATCCAGCTGATACTCCGCCTGCCTGATGCTGTCAGCTTCAGAAGGACATACAACCTTCAGCACCTTCAATATCTGTTCGGCCTTCTGTATATACTCCTCAGCTTGGTCGACAGCCTCCAAACCGAGAACTGTCACCAGATTCTTCACATTGTTTTTGATGACATCCTTGTTGTCCACCAGATACTGGACAACCTCCTTGTTCAACTCCACAACCTCTGCAACAGATTCAGCATTCTCAGTCTCAGACTTATAGGACTCAAGACCGTTTTCCACATTCTGGAGAGACTGCAAAAGCACGTCCTTAGACTCCTGGCTCAGCCGGGGGTTGTTTTCTATGACCTTCTCGGCCTTGTCCAACTTCTCCAAAGAATTGTCTATGCGAGAAACCAGCTGGTTCTTCATCGCGTCAAGGCCTGGCTCTCCTTCAGGCCGTGAAACACGACTGCCAGACGGCAGGCTCACTGCAGTGGAAAGAATGCCAGCTGACACAGCCAGAATCAAAAACGCCGCCATAACCTTTCCAATGTTTTCCATCTTTCCTAAAGTTCCTCACCCTCCTCAAGCTGACTTACAGACGAGCCTATTGCATCCAAATCAACAGCGATTTCATTCAGCTCAGCAATCTGCCTTGATATGTCAGCAGCCTGCTGGCTTGCTGAACCACCAGACGGAAGCGTTGTAGTTGCAGCCGGCTTTCCAGCAGGCAAAGTCGCCTCCGGCCTAGTAAGCTGGCTTTCAATAGTAGTCTTCACACTCTCCTTATTGTCACAAATGTTATTACTATTACTGTCTAAACAACACACGCCCTCCTCAATCCCGACAAAAGGCCTCTCACACTCCATCTTACTGCTAACACAACCTAAAATAAACACTACCAAAAAAACAAGCAATATCGCATAAAACCTTGGCGAAAACATTTTCACTTAACTCTTATTGATTCTCTTAATAAATGACAGATAAAAAACATTGTTGAACGTATTTGGAGGCTATGGGATTGTGAAGCGCCTTTTTCTTCGCTGCGTGCACGCCGTTCGCGTGCATGCCGCGAACACGCGGCATCAGAAAAAGCCTCGGGAAAGAGTGTGTGCTATCGAGCCATAGGCGAAGATAGCACGCTTTCTTTCTTTTTCGCCAGCGTTTTTCTTTCTTCGCAAAGAAAGAAAAAGGCTGTTTGGGGCCGGAGGGATTTTCCCCTTCGGGGATTTCGTCCCGTTCACTTCGTTCACGGGACTCAAGAACTCCCATCCATTTGGGTTAGTGAATGAGGGGTCGAAGCGCCCCTCGTAGAGGGACGTCCAGGCTTTGCCTGGGCGTAGCGGAGACCCCTCTGGGGTGGGGTCAGGAAGAACCTGTCCCCTATGGGGACATCCCCGCAAGGGGGAGAAACTGGGGGAGGGGTGAAACCCCTCCCGCGGTTTGGGGCCGGAGGGATTTGAACCCCCATCCGCAGGTCACTCCGTTTCACGGCTTTTGCCGCTGACCTGTTCTTTAATCGTCATCTACTCTTGCGAGTATCGGCGCTCCAATGTTTTACCTCGTTTTCTTTCTTTGAACCCGAGGGCCTTTCTTTCTTTTCGCAAAAGAAAGAAAGGGGCTCTCTGGAGCCAGCTAGGATACCTGGTTACCCCACAGCCCCTTGTGTGGAGTATATTTATGGGCGTTGGTTTTTATTAAGGTTTCAGGTTAGTCCCATCTCTTTTCTTATGTCTTCTGGTGTTGGGTTTTTGGTTCTTTCCGACTTTATTTCGCCGTTTTCTATGTTTTCATATACTTTTTTTGGCGGCTTCCAGTTTTTGTTTAGGGCGTCTCGCAAGGGTTTCTTCCGGTACCAGTAGATGTCTGCGTATTTTTTTGCTGTTTCTTTTTCACCCCAGTTTTCTATTTTGGCTGAGATGGATTGTATTACCCTGCCTGCTGTTTCTATTATGTCTTTGGCTTCCTCCAGCCTTAGTGTTCTGCCGTCTGCTTGCATGTGGTATTCCTCCAAGTCGTCTACGGTGTTTCCATGGTTGGGGTAGGTGTTGTAAAATACGTCAAAGTCTATCTGCAGGTTCTTGTTGTAGATGCATATTATTTGGATTTCGTTGTGTGGGAAGCTGTTGCATTCCCCCCACAGTTCCACCGGCTTTAGATTAAAGTAGTCTCTGAACATAACTTTTTTTGATTTGAGTTTGTAGAGGCCGTGTTGTTCCATTCCTATGTCGTGGGCTACGAAGTAGGGTGCTTCGGAGTATGCCCATAGCATGCCGCAAAGTCTTTGCACTAGGGTTGATTTTTCCTTGTTTGTTTTGGTGAAGTCTTTTTCTTTCATTTTTTTGTCTAATTCTATTGGGCTTAGGATTATGTTCCTCTTGTCTTCGTTGAATATGTTGCCGTGTTTGATTGATTCTATTATCTTCAGTATTTCTAATATCAGGTTTTTTTGTTCGTCTGTGGAGTAGCCAGCCAGTTTTGCTCCTTTGAGGAGTAGGTGCGCCATTCTCATGAGTCTTGTGGGGTTTCTGAACAGCAAGCCGATGTCTTTGTGAGAATATCCTTTGTTTTTCAGTTCATCCAAGTCTTCGGTGAATTCTTTTGTGTATTCAGCCAGGAAGAGGTGGTTTATCCTGCTGTCCCTTATGGGATACTTGATGTTGTCTGTGTTCATTCGGGGTATTATGACCGCTTCCACATACCTTCTGAGTTTTTCGTTGTCTTCAGTGTTCATATATCACTCCCTCACTACCGTCTACTTTTATTCTTTGGCCGTCTTTCAGCTTTGTGGTTATGTCTTCAACTGCCACAATGCATGGTATTCCCATTTCCCTTG
>VGJA01000075.1 GCA_016867655.1 Candidatus Altarchaeales archaeon
ATGCTTTCGACACTGCCTTCTATTGCATTAGCGTTTGCTTCAGCGTCATTTTCCCTTGCCTTCAGCCTTTCAGTGTTGGTCTGCAACCCAGGCTTCAGGTTTCTTATCCTCAAAATCTCGTTCAACCTCTCTTCAGACCTCTCTTTCTCAAGCTCGTAGTCCAGCCTGCAGACGTCAAAGTCCTTTTTCGTCGTGTCATAATAGGTCTTCCACTTGTCCCGGTCCAGCAAAGTCTTGTTCAGCTTGTCCTCCAGGTAAATCTTCTCGTTCTTGAGGTCTATAAAATGGCCTCCAAGAGACGTCTCCCTCTCTTTTGAGAGGTTGAGCTCGCTTATGTAGCTGGACAGAACGCGCTCCTTCTGGTTTAAAAGCTCTTCCTTGGCTTTGACTTCTGCCAGAGTCCTGTTTAATTCCTCCACCTTGGCCATCAGGTCTTTCTCAAGAAGGCCAGAGCTTTCCTTGAACCTGTCGTATCTTATGCTATAGAGAACACTTATGGCTATTATCGCAACCACGCTAAGCAACACCAAACCAAACAAAAGGAAGTTTACGTTACGCTTCATGTCCTATAGTAATTACTTAAATGGCCCTTGCTTAATATACTTATGTAAGTTATAAGATAGGTTGTTGGCGTCATGTCCCCCTCCGCCAGTTCTTCCCCTCTCCCTCTTGCCTTTGCATTTTCTCAATCACACTTTTGGTTTCCTGTTCCTTTAACTGGTTTTTTTTCTTGTTCTACCATCTCTACGCATCCTTCTTAACCTTCTTGATCCCTCTTCTAGTTCTTTGTTCCCTTAACTGGTTCTTCTTATCTTATCATACCTAACGTATCCTTCTTAATCACTTCTTCCAATATTTTTTTAATATCTGCCTATGGAACTTTTGGACAAGGTGAAGAAGGCTGAATCTGAGGCTGTGAAAGAGGTTGAAAAAGCCAGGGCTGATTCTGAAAAACAGTTGAGGGAATTCAGGGAGTCTTATGCCAAGCAGTGCGAGTTAAGAGTTTCCAAGGCTTTGAAGGACTCTGAAGACAGTCTGGCTGAAGCCAAGTCCGAGGCCGAGAAAGAAGCCCTGTCGATATTGAGGGTTGCTGAAGGCGAAGTGAGCAAAGTTAGAAGTATGTCAACCAAAAACTCTTCCAAGGCTGTTGATTTCATCTTAAAACAATTGGGTGTTTGAATGCTGTTGCCTGAAAGAATGTGTCGGATGGACTGTCTGGTCGGCAAGGAACACAAAGAATCGCTAGTAGTGAGACTGCATTCCGAAGGCGTTGTTGAGGTTGAGTTTTTGGACGATGGTTTTCTGGCTGAAGAAAACATTCCTAGGGACAAGCCATTGGAGCGGTTTTCAGTTGTCTCTGATTTGCTTTCGAGGGCTAAAAGAGCGGTGGAACATCTAAACTCCTACTGGCCAGAAAAAACTGGTTTTCTGGAAGGCTTGCTTGAAGTGGACAGGACCGAGAAAATCCCTGTGAAAAGGATGTCTTACAGCGAGCTGGTTCATTTTTCAGAGGAAATTATAAGCCCGGCTGAAAGGTCTGCCAACTCGCTTCAACACAGGCTGCAGGGAATCGACTCAAGGATAAGCGAGCTGAAGTCCACGGTTGACAGGTATCTTCCATTCAAAAACCTTGGCCTGGATTCGAAATACTTTGAGGAATCTCCGTTCCTGCACACCGTCGTCGGCATTCTCCAAAAAGAAAATGTTGGTCTGCTTGAGGAAGGGCTTTACAGCAAGCTTGAAAGCCGTTATCTGCTAGTCAAACTGTCTGGAGAATCCGAGAACGTTGCTATAGTGGCTATAGTCCTAAAGGAAGACGCAGACTTGCTTGAGGATTCTATACGGAAGATGAGGCTGAACAGGCTTTCTGTGGACGTCTCAGGCAAATTTGATGACATACTCGCCAATGCAGAATTGGATTTGAATGTTTTGTCCAAAGAGAAGGCCGAGGTGGAAGAGTCTTTCAGCAAAATGAGTTTGGAATACAAGCCTAGGCTTCATCTGGTTGCTGAACTGCTGGAGATTGAAAAACAAAAGTGCGAAGTGTTTGCCAGATGCGGTTCCACTGAAAACACTATTCTTCTGAGGCTTTGGACTCCCCAGACAAAATCCAAATGTGTTGAAAATTTGATTGAAGCCACGACTGAAGGAAATTGCGCCATAGTGAAGACCACTGACCTTGAGGATGCTCCAGTATTGCTGGACAATCCACAATGGGTCAGGCCTTTTGAATCCCTCACAAAAATGTTTTCTCTGCCCAGATACAACCAGCTTGACCCCACCTTGCTTTTAGCACCTACTTTTATCCTCTTTTTTGGAATGATGTTTTCGGACTTCATCTACGGCGTCATACTGATTCTGGCTGCATTCCTATTGCACAGAAACTATGGCAGATACTCTAATTCAATAAAAGACGCCAGCGTTTTGGTTGCATACTTTGGCTTTTCTTCCATGTTCTTCGGGCTTTTGACCGGAAGCTTTCTAGGAGACTTTGCTGGAAAATACATTTTTGGAAACGAAACAGGCTCGCAGGCCATTGCCCTCTGGCTTGACCCGTTATACAACGGAAACATGATGACATACATCCCGCTGGTTTTCGCCATAGGATTTGCCCACGTTTTTTCAGGCTACTTTTTCGGCGCATATGATGCCTTGAGGAGAAGGCAGTATAAAGCGGCTTTGCTGGACTACGTCTCATTGATGCTGTTTCCAATAGGACTCATATTATATGCTACAAAGATAACCTCTATAGGTTTGCTTCTTTCGGCAGGAAGCCTGTTGCTTGTCTTCCTGGGCTCGGGAATAATGGGCCTATACCTGAAGGTCAGCGGAATGCTCGGAAACGTCGTGTCATATGCAAGGCTGCTGGCCTTGATGGCATCCTCCTCTGGAATAGCTATGGCAATAAACTTCCTGGCTTCCATGTCAATGTCAATACCCTACTTTGGGCTTATATTAAGCCCATTGGTTTTTATCGCAGGTCACATAGTAAATCTGGGGCTGAACATGCTGGGCTCTTTTGTCCACACACTAAGGCTTCACTATGTGGAGTTTTTCGGCACGTTCTACGAGGGCGGCGGAGTAGAATTCACGCCCTTCACTGAAGACAGGAGGTATTCAAAGATTGTTGAGGAGGTAAAGTAAAAATGGATTTGAATGTTTTGATAGATTTTGCGAAAAGCAACTATGTTGTAATAGGCAACGTCCTTGCCTTTTTTGGGGCTGCCATAGGCCTTGGTTTTGCAGGATATGGGGCTTCAAAGGGTTTGGGCATTTCGGGCTCCGCTGCTGCAGGCGCAACAGCCCAGGATGAAAAGAACTTTCCCAAGTTTCTTGTTTTGGAGTCTCTGCCGCAGACGCAGCTCATCTACGCCTTTGTGATAGCCATATTGATTACAATGGGCGTTATGGGAGGCAAGATGACCATAGAAAAGGGTTTTGTCTGCATTTTTGTCGGAATAGCATTGGCTGTAATGGAAGGCATCTCTGGTGTTTATCAGGGTGTTGCTGCAGCAGCTGCTGTCGGCGCCGCAGCCAAAAACCCGAAGGTTGCCGGGAAAGTGATCGTCTATGTGGTGATGGTCGAGCTTACGGCTTTGCTGGGATTCGTGTTCAGCATACTTGTGCTGACCGTCAACAACATCTATTAGATTAAAGATGGGGCTGAGGGATATTGAGGCTGGAATCAGGGAAAAGAGTAGAAGGCAGGTTGAGGAGATAAAGTCCAAAACCAGGGATGAGATAAGTGGTGTTAAAAATCAGCTTGAAATGGAAGTCAGAGACAAGTGCGGCAAAATAACCCTCGATTCCAGCAAAAAGTCAGCCGCTTTGAGGAGGAGCATAATTAGCAATGCAAGAATTAGTGCCTTGAACATGGTTGCTGTGGAAAAAGCCAAAACTCTTGACAGTGTTTTCACTTCAGCTAGGGCAGCGGTCTTAAGTCTTCTGCCAGACGGTAAAAGAAAGATTTTGTCCAAGCTGCTTGTAGATCGTTCTTTGATTGAGGGCAGGGTCACGCTGCTGGTTGACAGAAAATATACCCGTCTGCTGCCCAAGCTGAGGGGTGTTGAAATCAAAACACAGAAGTTGGACGACTTTGGTTTTATATTAAGCTCCCAGGACGGTTTGATTTGCGTTGACAGGCGTCTTAGCACAGTCTTGGAAGAGCTTTCAGAGAGGATAAAACCGGAGCTGTGCGGAATATTGTTTGAGGGGAAATGAACTTTAATGTGTCTTTAAGCGGCGGGGACTTGGCACTGCAGGATCATGTGGCATACTCCTATGTCTATGGCATGGTGTGTGGCATGCAATCCAGGTTTCTCGGCAAAAAGGATTTTGAAACGTTTTCATCTGCACACAATTTGAACGAATTAACTGCCTTGCTTGCGAAGACTGACTATTCCACAGAAGTTGAAAAACTTTCGGCTGAACCTTCAGATTTGGAAATCGAGACTTCGGTGGGGGGGCATTTCCTTCGTGTGTATGAGGAGGTTGCCAGCTCCGTTCCTGCGGAAGACAGAGAGGTGCTTGATGACCTAATCCTCGGCGAGACTGATTTAAGGAACGTTAAGGCTGTTGTCCGCGGTATACACCATTCCCTAAGGCCTGGTGAGATAAGGCTTATGGTCTTGCCTGGAAGAAAAAGCGCTGATGTTGTTGAAAAAATGGTTAGTTCTAAGACAGTTGAGGAGGCAATATCATATCTTGGCGATGAAGTTGAAATGGGCCTTGAGGGCGCACTGGGCGACTACAAAAAGTCAGGCAGCATTCTTCCAATTGAGATGGCTTTGGACCGGCTTCTTGTGGAACGGTGGCTTTCAAACACAAGTCTGCTGGAATATGCGAAACTGAAGATAGATTTGCTGAACATACTCAACGTCTTCAGGTGCCGTATGGCTGAAATACCTTTTAGAAGGTATATGATGCCAAATGGACTGAACCTTGATGACAGGTATTTGACGGCTTTCGAGGGCATGCCACCTGAGGAAATATCCTCGGCCTTGGCTGCTACTCCCTATTCCGAGCTGTCCAGAAAGTTCCCCCACAGCCGAGTGGATTTGCTGAAATTGGAGGCGTCTATGGAAAAACTATTGCAGAACGAGGTTGACATAAAATCTACCGTCAATCCGTTGAGCATTTGGTCTGTCGCAGGCTTTTTGAGTTTGAAGCAGAGGGAAGTCAACAAGGTAAGGCTGCTAATGCTGCTGAAAAAACACAACTTTCCAGCAGAGAAGATGAAAAGCGTTTTAACTTAAAATGGAGTCTAGGGAAATCTGTCTGGTGGGGGATGAGCTGACTGCAACAGGCTTCAGGCTTTCCGGCATCAGGGGCTATGTCATAAGCGATGCGAACAGTGATGAGATTTACAACGAGCTGAAGGACAAAAAGGCAATACTGATATTGACACAGACT
>VGJA01000076.1 GCA_016867655.1 Candidatus Altarchaeales archaeon
CGATCTTGAACTCATGGAAGATTTGCTGGACAATACTGCCGGCAAGGTGGAAAGGCAAAGGCTTGAAGAATTAGCGCAAGAAAGCGGAAAGCCTCTTGCAAGGAGGAAAGTGCACAAACAGCAGCTCAGGCTCATCGACCAGGCAATCCGGGCCATAGAAGAAAAAGAGGGCGTAAGCTTGAATCCGCCGCAAACTATGACTCACGCTAAACTAGACAAAGGCAAGAACTAATTTTTCTCCATGAGCTTTCTGATTCTTTCCAACGCTTCTTTTATGGTTTCTCTTGAAACCGAGTATGAAAACCTTACGTAGCCTTCTCCTGAAGTTCCGAAGGAGTTTCCTGGGACTGCAGCCACTCCGGCTTTCTTCAGAAGCTTTTCTGCGAATTCCTCGGACTTCATGCCGGTCTTCTTTATGTTGGCGAACACGTAGAACGCGCCTTTAGGCGTTATCGCGCTGATTCCCGGAATCTCGTTCAATCCTTTCACCAATAGTCTTCTTCTGCGGTCGTATTCTTCAACCATGCTTTTAGTGTATTTTCCGGATTCGTCAAATTTTAGTGCTGCATGCTGCGATATTGTCGGAGCTGACAGCATCGTGTACTGGTGGATTTTCATCATGCATTCAATCACTTCTCTGTTTGAGACTGCGTATCCAAGGCGCCAGCCTGTGAAAGCAAAGCCTTTTGAAAACCCGTTGATTGTTATAGTTCTGTCTTTCATGTTTTTGAAAGAGCCGATGCTATAATGCTTCTCGCCGTCGTAAACAAGGTTTTCATACAGTTCGTCAGAGATGACTGTCAAATCGTGTTTTATTGCAAGCTTTGCAATGCCTTCCAACTCTTTCTTTCTTAGAACGCTTCCAGTAGGATTGTTGGGACTGCCGACAATAATCGCCTTCGTCTTTTTTGTTATCTTCTCTTCAATGTCTTCAGGCTGAACCCTGAACTCGTTCTCCTCCCTCATGGAAACCGGCACAGGCTTGCAGTGGGCAAACCATACGCAGGGGTTGTAGGAGACGTAAGACGGCTCTGGAACGATTACTTCGTCTCCAGGGTCTAAAATGGCCCTGAAGGCCAAGTCTAAAGCCTCGCTCGTTCCAGTGGTAACTAGAATCTCCCTCTTCGGGTCAGCGTGAATGCCATTCTCTCTTTTCAATTTTTCTGAAATCTTTTCTCTCAACTCAAGCAAGCCGTAATTGGACGTGTAAGCGGTGTAGTCCATTTCAATAGCCCTAATTGCAGCATCCTTCATCGGCGCAGGAGTCGGAAAGTCGGGTTCTCCAACGCCAAGGCTGACCACGTCCTTCCTTTCCGAAACAAGGTCGAAAAACTTTCTGATTCCTGAAAACGGGATGTCTTTCACCCTCTTTGAAACTTTTGTCATGTTACCAACCTCAAAGAAAATCCTGTTTAAGGACTTAGAGGCAACCTGCCTGCAGCCGCGTCCGCGAACAACTTTCCATCGCGCTTAAACTGGCTTAGAATGATGTGCGTGTTCGTCCCGGTGACTTCCTTTCTTGTTGCAAGACGCTCTGTCACAAAGTCGCTTATCTCCTCCAAGGTATTTGCTTCAACAAACAACAGAAGGTCGTATTCTCCCGTAGCGACAAAGGCGTCCAAAACGCGCCTGTCTTTAGACAAATCCAAACAAACTTTTGCAAAACCATCCTTAGCCTGAGGAATAACCTTAACTTGGATGACAGCCATAACCTTCTTCACGCTGGCCTTCCTCCAGTCCACAACAGCCTTAAAGCCGCGGATGACACTCTTCTTCTTCAAGTCTTTTATCTTCTCGTCAACTTCCTTTTCCTTGAGGCCTAGCATCGAGGCTAACTCTTTTGCGGAAGCCCTGCCGTCCTCCTCCAACAATTCCAGCAGTTTTGAATCGTCTTTCATGGCCTATACACTCCGTTTATGGTATAAAAATAAGGTTTAATTGGAATATAAATGGGATTTAAGGCAAAACAGGTTATAATGTAAGCGATATGGCTTCAAACAGGGAACACGGGCCAAAAAAGCATGGAAAGCATTCTCAGCCTGAGGAACTGCATCCTCAGAAAGCCCTGCTTTCAGGTCCAGAGGCGCATGACATGAGGCTGATGGGCCCCAGGGTGGAGGTTCTCGGACACCCTCTTTTAGAGCTTAAGGAAGATGGGAGTCCAGTGAACTATAAACCCTGCTTGTTTCTGCCCTGCGACCTGCTGCCTGTTGCCATACTTTCCTCAACGCCAGACGCCCACCCGAAAGGAGTACGCCAGGCATTACCTGCCATACAGAAAGTGAGGGAACTTCCTGAAGCCGCTGGAAAAGGCATGAAGACAGACGATCTGATGAACAGACTGCTTTTATACCACTATGTTCCATTAATCGTTGTTGGCAGGGGGAAAGACGCGAGGGTGGTCATCAGGCCTGACTACCATTTTTACTTTAATTACCGCAGGGCTGTTGGCATTCTCTCAAGCCATCCGTTGAACATACCTCCAGAGAAGATTAAGTTCATGGTCATGGAACCCGAAAGGCGGGAGATACTCAAATGCATGGGCTGCATGCACATGATTGATGCCTTAAGCAATGAGGAGGACCTCATGCTAGATGCCATTAAAGAGTCTCAAAGGTGTTTTGAGTCTGGAAACCGATTTTTCTCCTCCGAGCGCGTTAGCTATATGAGCGTGCAGCATCTGGCAGACGTTTTGTCTGACATTGATGA
Source organism: Candidatus Altarchaeales archaeon (assembly GCA_016867655.1). Lineage (GTDB taxonomy): Archaea > Altiarchaeota > Altiarchaeia > IMC4 > SCGC-AAA252-I15 > VGJA01. The sequence goes on from VGJA01000076.1 coordinate 2,710, forward strand.
CAGGCAAAAATTCCAGCACAGGCTGGATGAGATAATCCACAAATATCAGGAACCACCTCCAAAGAGGCATTTAAGGGAAGGCGAGGTTCTCAACAGACAGCTTGACTTCCTGCTTGTGGACAGGAACGGTGTTTTAAACCCAGACACTGGCTTTATTTTTGAAGGCTTGCAAGCTGTTGCAGAAGAGGCTAGAGGAGCACATGCATGGGATGACAAAGCCAAGGGTGTGGTCCAGACAAGATTTGGAGTCGTATTGCACAATTTTTCATCAAAAAATAACCCGAATTTCAACCGAATTGACTTGAACAACATGCCTCCTGAAGTCAGGAACACACTGTATTACGTTGTAAAAAATGTTAGGACTGAGGCTGATTTCCTAAAGCTTGAGTCTGAGTTCAGAGGCATTATAAAGCCCCTTCCAGGGGGTTATATCGTTGGTAGGGAGGAGGAGAAGGAGGTTGAAAGAGAAGGCAAGAAACAAAAGGAGATGGTGTACACTTCAGGAGTGGTTGTCGAAGTTTCCAAACTGCCGGACAGGACGAGAGAGGTGCTGAGGAGGAAACAGGTTGAAAGTCCTGAAGCAGAGTATGTGGTCATAAAGCCTGGTGAGGTTCAGAATGAATTGGAGAGCGTCCAGACTTTTCAGGTGAAGAATGTGCCTGAAGGCAGTGCAGTCAGAAGGTATTGGATTTTTGACAGCGAGTGCAGTGCAACTATGAAAGGGCTTTTGAATGGCCTGCTTGCAACGCACCCCAACCTGAGATACGGGTATTTTTGCAGTGTGCCTGAGTCGAGGTCCAAGAGGGACAAGCTGGCTGCAGACACCAGACTTTTTGGGGAGCCGGACAGGGAAGTTCACATTCCAGTGTACATGCACGAAGGCGACAGAGAAGTCAAGATACTTGACAGGCGTTTGAAGTGGGACCCGCTGTTCTGGGTTGAGAAAAGAGGGCTCTCCTTAGAGAAGGCTGTCGCCAGAGGCAAGGAGTACGTATACAACCTCATGGACCGGGTGGCTTGCATACAAAAGCTGTGTCCGGGTGCTGGATTACCTGCTGTTGAAGTGTACTCCACATACGAACATGTGCCGAACGTCGGCAGCGTGCCCAAGCTGTATGGGGTGAGGGAGTACATTGACGGCCCTGCGACAAACAGGATATCATTGGACAGCTACAGCAGACTGAGGACTGTCGAAAGCATATTGGCCTGCAAGGGGGGAATCGCTGCAGCAAACTGTGTTATTGGCAGGCGTCTGTCTGACGATGGTGATGAAATAGTTAGCAGGAGGGATAAAAATGGGGTGCCGGTTGAGTTGAGGCTGGCTGACCCGACAACGTCTTTTAGGAATGTTGACACTCCAATGAAAGATGACGCAGGCTTGTATGCATGTCACATTGCATGCGACTTGGTCAAGTGTTATTTAAGCACAGCTTGGTGGAACAGGCCTATTTTAGGCACTATAGGAATTGCCTCAAGCTTCTACAAAGCATTCGCCAGAGAATTCAAGGCCATACAACAAAACTACCGCAACCATAGAGGGGAGTTCGACAGATTCATGGAGGAGAGAATCAAAAAAGATATTGGAGAAGCAAGAGAAAAACACGACTCCACTGGTGAAAGAGTCAGGCAGAATCCGGAGTTTAGCGAATGGAACATGCGCTCCAGGTGGACCAAGGCGCTGGAACGCCTGGACAGCTCCGATGCCAAGGAGATTGTGACTGCAATAAGGAGTGCCACCGAGAAAATGTGGGAGGCAGATTTTTATGTGATAAAGGGTCTTAGCGCCAGCGAGCAAATCCAGGCCCTTGAATTGTTCACGAGGACTGTGGCCATGAACCACCAAAACTTCCAGCATGTTCTGGACGTTGTCACAGGAGATAAAGAATTCCAAACGCAGGGTTTTGAAGGCAGAATGCAGAGAATCAACGCCATGAGAATCAGCTCATGGATTAATGCAGTAGGCTGCAATCCAAGCGAGGTGATTGGCTTTGCGATGGACTACGTCAAAGCCGGAACAGCCGAGGCTGACAGAAACTCCTTCACAGGAAAAGCAAACGAAAGATTCGAGAACCTGCATTTAAGCAAAGAGATGGGCGAAACACTTTTTGACCTGGCGACGAATCTCGCACTGGTTGGGGAACTGGACGGCAAGGGATATATACTAAAGCCAAGCTACACAGCTTAGATTCTCCCAACCGGCATTACATACAAAGGCTCCTGGCTTTCTGGCAGGCTCAAAAGGTTTTTGATGCAAATATCGTCGAACGCCCCCACTACGACTGTGCCGCATTTCAGGGAAACGCACTGCAGGTAGACGTTCTGGGCTGCGTGGCCTGCTTCCATGTGGACGTATCTCTCCCCTCTTTTGCCATAGGTGTTTGTGGTTCTGCTGTATTCTGCAGCAAAGACTATGTCTACTGCAGCATCCTCAACCCAACGCTGGTTCAGAGAACAATCTGCAAGACCTTCTCGAATGTCTCCGTCAGATATTTTCTCCAGAGAGTGATTCAATGGCAAATAGTGATACAAACCAGCAGGCAGGCTGTCTACAAGTCCAACGACAACATAAGTCTCCAAGGGATAAGTAGCTCCTGCCGAAGGCGCGGTCCTACCCCACTCTCGGTTCAAACCCTGCGCGCTCCACAGCAACTGCGAGACTTCTGCAATGGAAAGAGGTTCATTTTTGTAATCTCTTA
>VGJA01000077.1 GCA_016867655.1 Candidatus Altarchaeales archaeon
TGATTTGAAGACGATGGACGTCGGCAAGGTTGAAGTGGACATGTCTTTTGAAGAGACTGCTGACGCTGTTGCTGTTGCAGGCCAGGCTCCGATTGAAGTCATAGACCAGTTCATTTACGAAGCCAAGAGGATGGGCATTTATTCCATTGTGGACACGATAAACGTGAAAGACCCGGTGAAACTGTTGAAGACATTGAAGGAACTGCCGGACATTGTTGAACTGCACAGGGGAATAGACGAGGAAACCGGCGGCCAGAAACACCGCTGGGAATTGATTAAAGACATCAAGGAATTGTCTAAGACCAAGAAGATTCTGGTTGCTGTTGCAGGCGGAATAGAGCCTGGAAACACTTCAGAAGCCTTGAAAGCCGGCGCAGACATCATTGTCGTTGGAAGATACATCACGCAATCCAAGGACGTTGAAAGAAGCGTTAGAGAGTTCTTGACGCACATGCAGGGCGACATAGACCTGAAGAGAGTGCACGTTGAATAACGGAAATAATCCTACCTCTTTTTGGCAGTGATGCAGTAATTGAACAAACCCCCCTTAAGGGGTTCTGTTGTGACATCAGCATATCCAAGCCTCCTGAATGTGTCTTCATGCACGTTTTCAGTGACGAAATGAAGGTGTAGTCCACCACGCCTTAGGACATGGTCTGAATGCCGTAGATAACCCCGGACTTGGGAGTCTGTCAAGGTTAGCGGCTCCATGACCCTCACGCTAAGGATTACATCAGCCCAACTTGAGGGAAACCCATCCAAGCTGCTTAAGCCCCCAGCCTCAACTTCACCGTTGAGATTGTTACATCTTCTCGCATAATCTATTGCCAGTTTTGATGTGTCCACTCCCCTAACATTGACCCCCTCCACCTCCTTGAGAAAACGCAATAGGATACCGCCTCCACACCCTATCTCAAGAATGTTTTTCCCGTGGAGAACAGGAAATGACTGCTTTAACCGCCGTATGACAGGCCAGTAGTTCACCTCAACCTGCTCGCGACTCCACAAACCAGCGGTGCTTAACACGCCAAGCCAGTATCTATCCCCGCGAGACAGCCTTCCACGCTCCTCAAGATCACCCCACCTGTGGAAGAAGCTCGCAGTATACGGCCCCGGAAGTGGAAGACGCTGGAAGTCTGGCTGAAGCATATCGTGTTCAACACCCGCTTTCTGGACGCCAAGCTTACGCCTTGCTGCCATTATACCAACACCCTCCTGTGTGAGTATATTAAATTATTTTTATAAAATACCTTCAATATCTAGTCTATGCACTACATCAAAGAAGTTTTCTTGAGGAAGCCAATTGATCATATGCATGGAATGTTCACCCGCTATGGTCGGGGCGCTTTTGAGGGACCTACTTTGACGGTGAATAACGGCCCTGTGATTAAAGTTGATGGGAGCATACATTATGCCAACATTCTTGGTGAAGTGATTGTGGAAAGCAGCCTGCAGGAATACAGCGTCAGCGGCGCCATACACGCCAAGCGCGACATAAAAGTGCCCTTGAAGGCAGGCAGGCAGGCTGTTAAAGCCGGCTTGCATTCAGTGGAAGTTGAGGATACAATACATTCAGACGGCTTGAAGATGGTTTACAACGATTTCAAGGACGCTTACATACTATTGTCATTGACGGCTAGTTCAGGCAAATGGAAGCTAAGCTGCAAGAAAAAACCCCCTAAACCTGGAGGAAAAGTGGATGAAAAATTCTTCAACGCAACACTAGAGCCAAGCGGGCTTGCAAAACTCATGGAAGAAATACTCTTCGACGTTAAAGACAAAAACTTCAAGCAAATTGAAATAAAACACGAAATAATCATAGACGAACTGGTTGGAACGCCAGAACTGAAGAAAGATGCAGCCAAATTCAGGCTGGAAGCTAAACGTAAAGGCAAGATAAAAAGAATCCTAACAGTAGATGGTAAGACAACGGAAACAATCAAAGAATTCAGCGCATAAACCAAGTTCTGAAGTGTTTTGTAGCCCCCGCCTAACTTTTTTGCTCACAGACTGACATAAGTCATTCTCGCTAAAATTGACCCGGCGAGGGCTGTAAGTTAATATTGCACAACTGTAGTATAAAAGTATGGTTAGAGCTTGTAAAAGGAGTAATAGTAGAACTTGTGAAGTGGTATCGAGTCCCCGTAGGGACGAAGATAGCACCTTTGATCGACCTTTATTAAAGGTCGTTTGGCGTTTAAAAGGCTGATAGAAAGGTTTATATAGATATTATCTATATAACATATATATGAGGATGGTTAACATAAACCTTAAGGAAGACGTAATCAAGCAGATTGACGCCATAGTGTCTGACTTCGGCTTCGCCAACCGAAGCGAATTCATACGCAATGCAATACAGGAGAGGTTGGAAGGATATAGAATCAAGCAGGCAATCAAAGCCTTGGAGAGGAGTAGAGGCATGCTAAAAGGCAAAGTCAAACCGATGACTGAAGAGGAGTATGAAAAGGCAAGAGAAGAAGCCTTTTGGGAGTTGTATCGAGAACTCAAGGAACGTCCTCAGGCTTGAATACTGGAGCTACATCCTGCAGTAGATTAAAGTGTGAGTCCCGGGAAACCAACACAGCATTGTTGTCTCTCGCCAGTATTGCATGCAAGGCGTCTGCCATTGGAACGCTTCTGTTTGACGCAATTTTTACGGCTTCTTTCATCTGGCTGCTTGATATCTCAGCTTCTTTCAGTATTCTTGAATCCCTGAATTGTCTGAACAAATGTTTTTCAATAGTCTGGTCGCTTAATTTACTCTTCAATTCCTTGAAAGTGAATGCAGAATAGTATATTGTGTCCTTTCTCTGAGATACTCTCCTGAAGAATTGGAATGCGAACTCTCCTAGAGGCTTTATTGGGTCTGATCGGTCTTCCCACAGGTCAAACCATATGTTAGTGTCTACGTAGTATTTTGCCATGTGTTTTACTTATGAGTTTATCTATAAAAAACTCTAAAGTAACGAACAGTAGAACATAAACTGTAAAACAACGCCAAAAGAAAACTTTAGAACAATGGAGCAAACACTATTGCTATTATTGAAATCAGTTTTATCAGTATGTTCAGGCTTGGCCCTGCAGTGTCTTTAAACGGGTCGCCTACTGTGTCTCCGATTACAGCGGCCTTGTGCGCTGGACTTCCTTTGCCGCCTAAATTGCCTTTCTCAATGTATTTTTTCGCGTTATCCCAGGCTCCGCCGCTGTTGGCCATCATGACTGCCAGCAGGAATCCTGTTACAATGGTTCCAATCAGCAAGCCGCCTAAAGCAGCCTTGCCGAACAAAACACCCATCGATATGGGAGCGATTATTGCGATTAAAGAAGGCAAAGTCATCCTCTTGATTGCAGTGGCAGTGCTGATTTCAATGCAACGATTATAGTCCGGCTTCGCTTTGCCTTCCATCAGTCCTTTGATTTCCCTGAACTGCCGTCTAACTTCCTCAACCATTTTTACTGCAGTATCCCCCACAGCCTTCATCGCAAGGGCGCAGAACAAAAACGGCAGCATTCCTCCGATAAACAAGCCTGCAACAACCATCGGGTCTGAAAGACTCATCTCCTTTATGTTAACGGCCTGAGTGTATGACGCGAACAAAGCCAAAGTAGTCAAGGCTGCAGAACCTATTGCAAAACCCTTGCCTATTGCAGCAGTAGTGTTTCCGACAGCATCCAACGACTCAGCGCGCTTTCTCACTTGAGCGCCCATCTTCGCCATCTCGGCTATTCCAGCCGCGTTGTCTGCAACAGGACCGTAACAGTCTGTGGCCAATGTTATTCCCAATGTTCCAAGCATTCCAACCGCGGATATGGCAATCCCGTACAACCCGGCAAACTTGTAGGAAATCACCATCGCTGCAGAAACGACAATAATGGGGACTATGGTGCTCATCATTCCCACTGCAAGACCTGAAATCACCGTGGTTCCAGCCCCGCTTTGAGAAGCCTGAGCTATGCTTTGAGTGGGCTTGTTGCGGTCTGAAGTGTAATACTCTGTTATCAAACCGATGACAACGCCAGCAGCCAAACCAACTACAATGGAGTAGAAGGAGCCGATTCCTTCAGGACCGACAACAAAGTTTATGATGAAGTAGGATGCTATCACCAGGAGTATTGCAGCGCCAAAGACGCCTCGGTTCATCAATTGAGCAGGATTTTTAGATTCTCCTCTGACAAGGAAGGAGCCTAGTATCGCAGCGATTATTCCTGCGCCTGCAAGCACAAGAGGAAGCAGCACCCACTCCAACTTTCCTTCATGCAGGAAAAGCCCTAAAACCATTGTAGCGATTATTGAATCAACATAAGATTCAAACAAGTCAGCGCCCATTCCTGCGATGTCGCCAACATTGTCGCCAACATTGTCGGCAATCACTGCAGGGTTTCTTGGATCGTCTTCAGGAATGCCAGCTTCGACTTTTCCAACCAAGTCAGCGCCGACATCAGCCCCTTTGGTGAATATTCCGCCGCCAACTCTTGCAAACAACGCAACCAAGCTTGCTCCGAATCCGAAGCCGTATATCACATTCGGGTCCTGGAAAACCAAGTACATGACGCTTATTCCAAGAACTCCCAAGCCGACTACGACAATGCCCATAACAAGACCACTTCTGAAAGCAACACTCAATCCTTTGCCGATGCTTTTTTCAGCTCCGGCAGCAGTCTTGGCATTGGCTGAAGTTGCAACCCTCATGCCAATGTTCCCGCTTAACGCTGAAAAACAGGCTCCGACAACAAAGTTCATTGCAGTCCGGTGGTCTATGCCAAAATAGATTGCAAACGCTATTACAACTATTACTATGATGAGAGTCTTGTATTCACGGTTGAGGAATGCTTTGGCGCCGCTCTGAACCGCAGCAGAAATTTCCTGCATTTCCTTGGTGCCAGAATCCTGCTTAGACAAATCCAGAATGAGATAGCCAGCATATATCAGAGAAACAATCGCACAGGCCAGTGAAAACAAAACCAAGTCCATTTTTTGTTAGATATACGAGAAGAAGTTTATAAAAGTAGAGAGTATATGATGAGGTATAAGACAAATCGGCCAAAGGGGCTTTTAAAGAATTTAATCCAATATTTGAGACACAAATGGCTTCAATAAAAAGCGTGAAGGCTAGGGAAGTTCTGGATTCTAGAGGCAATCCGACTGTTGAAGTAGACTTGACAACGGAAGACGGCTTGTTCAGGGCGATTGTCCCAAGCGGAGCGTCAACAGGAGCTCATGAGGCCGTCGAACTGAGAGACAACGACAAGAGGTATAAAGGCAAAGGCGTGTTGAGGGCTGTTGAAAACGTCAACAAGATTATCGCTCCAAAAGTTTTGGGCATGAATCCCCTAAGGCAGGAAGAGATTGACAATCTTATGATAAAGTTGGATGGAACCGAAAACAA
>VGJA01000078.1 GCA_016867655.1 Candidatus Altarchaeales archaeon
AGCGAAGATGCTGCAACTGGAAGTCTTCTTGGGGCCTCAAGACGACATACCAAGGCTGGAGGATGCTTTGGTGGAGATTGGAGAACTGAGGATAAACAGATTGTCTGAAATGCTTGGTATGTTTGACCCTAAAGGATTGCAAGCCTCTGGCGACAGGTTCCATCAGAAGGAGGCGGTGGCTAAATTGCTTGGAGAAAGGGTTTTTACTACGCCGCTCCAGCCTGAAAACATGCTTCCATTGCTCGAACTGAGGACAGAGACAAAAAGGCTGTCTGACAGAGACCTTGATGCAAAACACTCTGAAGCCTTGAAGGAAGTGCGCGCTGTGGCGATGTCGCTTCCATACGACGAAAAGGCGCGCGAAAGCTGGTCTAAGCTCCTGCCGAAGACGCATCTAACTGGAAGGAAAGCAAAAAAGCCAGTAGACCTGAAAGACCCTAACAACTCGGAGATAGTGATAAACTTCCTCCGCCAGCTGACTCTCAGCGAGTGGAAGGTCCTCAAGGAGATTGCAGCTGAAGGCATTACTGAAAAGGAAGCCGAGTTGATGGGGGTGGTAGCTGAGAAAACAGGCTTAAATGGCGCAGACTCGGCGGTACATGTGTTGATTAGAGCGCTCCATGTGCTAAACAGAACTGCCAGAGTCCAGGACATGGAAGGCAAACATATTATAGCGATAATAGGCGAAGTGATGGCTGACTTAAAAAAGAAAGGCGCAAACGGGAAGGGTAATGTAAATGCGCAGGCAGACTTGAAAACACAGTAGAATCAATGATGGCTTTAGCATACAGAGGTCAGAAGACGGTTGTGGTAGACCAGCTTGGAGGCATGGTCAGGGCAAAGGTTATTGGACGTGGAGAGAAATATCCTGATGTGCCTAATCTAAGCCCTTTAAGGATGTTCAGAGGCGTTAATGACGACTTCTTTCTTAAAGCCACGGAAGCAGTTGAAAGAATCCAGCAGGGCGGAAGCATGCCTGAAGAATTAGCTAAACTGAACGATCTATTGAAGAAGGTGAAATAGCTTCACTTAAGCAAGCGCGCCATAACTACCGTGTCGTGGAATTTATTTCCAATCTTGAATGACTTTTTCTTGACGCCTTCTTTTTTGAACCCCTTTTTCTCGTAAAGCTTGATTGCTTTTTTGTTGTCTTTGACTACTTCAAAGTCAACCCTCTTGATTTTATTCTTTCTAGCTTGCTTGATTATGAAGTCTATTGCCTTCCCGCCCAAACCCCTGCCCCAGTATTCTCTGGCGATGCACAATCCGAATTCAGCCAAATGCGCTTGCTTGCTGTCTTTCCTGCCAAAGCGGATTGAAAGCGAGCCTGCAATATTGCCGTCAGCCATTATGCAGCAAAACAAGCCTTTGCCTTTTGTGTGCTGCTCGTAGAATTTTCTGGTGGACTCCAATGACACTGGAAGGATGACATTCAAGTATCTGGCAGTCTTCTTGTCGTTGACAATCTCGTTCAACCTCTTCAAGTCTCTTGAAGACGCTTTTCTAAAGCTGACTTTCATCAACTTAATATTTGACAGCTAAACCATTAATAAGCAATGATTCCGTTGAAGAGAGGAAGCCTTGAAGAAAAAATCGTTAGAAGTCTTGGCGGCAGGGTTGTAGAGAAAAGCCTGTTCGCCAGGGAGATGAAAGTCAAGGAATCCGTGTTGGACGTCTCGCTTCGCAGGCTTGCTTCTTCAGGACTAGTAGGCTTGGACGTGCTGCCGGACAAAGTGTATGTAAGGCTTGTGAGGCACGACCATTCCACAGTTGGAGTGAAGCCAACTCAAAAAAGAAAGTGGGTTAAGAAGGTGAATAAAACCAGGCACAGAGATTACGAGGGAGTCATGTTCAGGTGAACCGGCATTAATAACAGGGTATTCCAATTATTTTTCCAAGATGAGTAAAGTAAAGGACATCAAGCTGGCCGAGCAAGGCAGGCTGAAGATTGAGTGGGCTGAGAGCCATATGCCTGTTTTGATGAGGATTAAGCAGGATTTTTCGAAAAGCAAGCCTCTTAAGGGCGTTACCGTTGGGTTTGCTTTGCATGTCACAAAAGAAACTGCAGTTTTAGTTCGCACTTTGATTGCTGGCGGCGCTAAAGTCGCTATTGCAGGCTGCAACCCGCTTTCAACTCAGGATGATGTTGCCGCTGCCTTGGCCAAGGAGGGTGTTGAAGTCTATGCCTGGAGAGGGCAGACTACTGAAGAGTATTACGAGAATATAAACAGGGTTTTAGATTGTAAGCCAAATATCACAGTAGATGACGGCGCGGACTTGATTTACACGATACATAAAAGCAGAAGGGAACTTTTGAAGAACATTAAAGGCGGTTGCGAGGAAACCACGACTGGCGTTATCAGACTACGCGCCATGGAAAAGGACAACGCTTTGAAGTATCCGGTGATGGCAACCAATGACGCTGACACAAAACACATGTTTGACAACCACTATGGCAGCGGCCAGAGCACGATAGACGGCATCTTGCGCGCTACAAACATTCTTTTTGCAGGCAAAGTGGTTGTGGTTGCAGGTTACGGCTGGTGCGGCAGCGGGATTGCAACCAGAGCCAGAGGAATGGGCAGTCAAGTGATTGTCACTGAAGTCAATCCGACACTGGCTTTGCGCGCTGCCATGGACGGTTACACAGTAATGCCCATTGATGACGCAGCCTGCATGGGCGACATTTTCATCACTGCGACAGGAGATGTGGAAGTAATCGGTAGGAAGCAGTTTGAAAAAATGAAGTCTGAGGCAGTATTGGCGAATTCAGGACACTTTAATGTTGAAATAAACATTCCTGAACTGGAGAAAATGTCCAAGTCCAAGAAAAAAATCAGGGAAAACGTTGTAAAATACGAACTGAAAGACGGCAGGCATCTTTACCTATTGGCTGAAGGCAGGCTCGTAAACCTGTCTGCAGCTGAAGGACATCCTTCAGAAGTCATGGACATGAGCTTCGCAAACCAAGCCCTGGCGTGCAAATACATCAACGAAAACAAACTGCCTGCAGGAGTCCACAAAATACCAAAAGAAATAGACGAAACAGTCGCACGCCTGAAACTGGAAACCCTAGGAATCAAAATAGACAACCTAACTATCAGGCAAAAAAAGTATTTAACAAGCTGGGAAGAAGGAACCTGAATTATTTTGGCCTGTCTTCTATTCCTTCAAAGTATGTGTCTCTCACGCTAGGCCCGGCCATGTATCTTTCATGAGAATCTATTTGACATCTCAAACGGTCTATGGCTTGGTATGGACGCAATGTTATCCTGCCTAAGTGCTCGTCATCCACTATCACTCCGCTTCCAGCCGGCTGTTTGAGAATTTTCTCGTGCCATCTAAGCTGTTCTTCAGGCAAGCCTATTTTAGCCCTCAACTGGGGGTCAGCCTTCAATCTTTTTAGTACTTGGTTGCCTTGCATCTGCCACACAGAACGGTATTCAGGTCCTGTGCATCCTTTTGACTCCAGCCACATGTCAGTAAGTATTCCGCTCACTTTTAGCAGAAAACGATTTCTAATTTGTTCGCTTCGGAAGTCGGTGTCCAATACTTCTGTTTTGGCGACGGACGCAATTCTTTCAGCCTGCTTCTCACCTATGAAAGAGGAGACCAGTGTTTTAAAGTGAGGGCTTTTGAAGTAGTCTCCATGCTGGAGTCCAGTGAAACAGGTTAACTCGTCCATCATCCTTAAGACTCCAACGCACAAGCTCATTGCATGTCTTGGATCCTTAAGCTGGCTTAAGTCTGCAGTGTCTACCAATCCTCCTTCTGTGCTGACATTCCAAACCAGTATTTGGTCGTAAGGCAGGTTTAGTCCCGAGTCAAGTATGGCTTTCATGTTGGTTCCAAGATTCCTGCTCATCAGATTCAAATGGATGTCGCGCTCTCTCTCAAGGCTGGCGTTAGGGTCATGCTGGTCGTATCTGTCGCGCAGGTATTGCCGGTAGTTTAAAAAACCTTTTTCAAAACTTTCTTGGAATATTCCGGCGCGCCTGGTGTCGTCAAAAATTATCCTTGCAGTGACTCCCACTTCTTGTATGCACAATTCAGGGATTTGACTTCTGTCCAACAGCTTTATTGCGCCTATAGTCATGCCTGAAAGCACTGCTCCGTTTTCAGCAAGCTTTCTGTCTCTTTCAATCTCCAGTCTCTCTTTAGTGTGGGCTCCGCCAATCGGCCTTGGAACGTCGGTCTGGTAGGTCATGTCCAGGAACACTCCTTCAAGCCCTTCCATCTCAGGCTTTTTCACAAATTTTAGTCCGAATTTTTCAGCTTCCGGGTCTTTTATTCCTGCGTCTACTTCGCCTGGTCCTGGTTCTTTGACGACGTGCAGTTTGTATTTTCCTCCGAGTCCTTTGAATGTTACCGCAACTACGGGTCTTGTTTCCAACACTTGTTGTTTAGCCAATGCTCCTGCAAGCAGCAGGCTGTAGGTTCCGTTGAAGTATTCTTGCTGGTAGTCCATTAACGCAGGCATTTCTTCAGGACTTGAAGCTCTTGCTTAGTCATAAGCTCGTTTCAACACTTCTCTGGTTGCTTGACCCAGTTGCTGCATTACTTCCTGCCCGAAGTGTTGTGTTCCCAATTGCCGTAATTCTTCGTCTGTTTGGATGAGCCTAAATCCTTTTTCAGTCTTCATTACAGGAATTTCAAAGTGTCCGGGGAGTATCGCGCTTCTTCCGCTGGTTGCGAAGATCATGTATTTGGCCGGCTTGTTTTGGTCGTCTGTCACCACTTGAAGCCCGTGTTGTTCAAGCTCTTCGTCGCTCAGCTTTTTTCCTTTGACGTAGATTCCTCCTATTAGGGGAACGACATTGTGCTGCATTGGAAAAGTCATTCTTGCAACTGCTGGAGGATTCCAATTCTGTCCTTGAACTCGGTAGAACTTTACTTCAAGAAGCTCCAGTTCATCGCCGATTGACGTGGCTTGAGGGCCTTCTTTAGGATGCAGGAAAGAACCGGAGTATTTGCCGTCCTTTAGGAAGCGCATTTCATCCAGAGACGGGACTAGTGTAAGGCAGGTTGTTGTGAAAGCCCGTCTTTTAGCTTCCAGTTCGTCAACCACGCGCTGTCTTTGTTCTTCGATTTTCTTTAAATCCAGGCCTTGAGCTTCAATCTGCTTTACAGTTTCCGCGGGCAGTGGTTTTCTTGTGTAGGGTATCAGTATTTGAGGTTTAGGGGGTTCGGTCATTGTCGTGTTTTGTTATTACGTTGTTTGAGGTTTAATACCCATATATCTACTCCAATATCTACATCTTAAAAACCATTTTTAAATGCATAATCCATTATAATCTGGCGTAAAGATGCGCACCCTACAAGAATACTAGGAACACAGCTCAAGAATAAAGCTCATGAACGCAATTCATGACGGGTGCGCTAAAA
>VGJA01000079.1 GCA_016867655.1 Candidatus Altarchaeales archaeon
TTTCAACATAAAAATAGGGCAATACGTGAAAGTAGATGAAGTGGCAGTAAAAGAAGACCTCAAGACAACAATACTGAGAAAACTAGGGCTAACTCCACTAAAATTTGAAGAAGGACAGCACTTCGGGATGAAACTGAAGATAAACGCAGACTCCAACGAAACACTCCTTGGTTTAGAATACTCAAACATGCTGTTCACAGACATAAGGCCGTCAAACACCAAAAAGTATCCCTTGGTGTTCACCTACACCAGCTCCGAAGGGGACAAAAAGACGATAAAAAAATACCTGCTAAACGACGCCAAAGAAATAGAATTGGCGGGAACCATAAGCGAAATAACAGTCTCAAGAAACTCGCCGCGCAGCGTGGCAGAATCAATACGCATTACTTTGTTCAACAACACAAACCAGGACACAGACAAGCCGCTTGAAACAGTCAACCACAGGATAGTGATATGCAGCAAGTGGGGGTGCTGAAAGAAAGCTATATAAACATATAGTATTAATTATACAGTAATATACCCAAAACATGAAAGCAAAAACACTAACTGCAATACTCCTACTCCTACTATCGCAAAACGCGCTCTCAATAGGGATATCCCCCGCAGGAGCATCATTCAACAATATGGCCCGCGGGGGCTATGGAGAAAAAGTCTTGGTGCTGAGCAACGCAGGCGACAGCGATTTGTTAGTGGCTGCAAAACTGGAAGGCGAAGCCGCGCCCTGGATAACCCTACAGCCGAATCTCATAAACAACACGTTGGGAAAAAAATCAACATTGCCTTTTAAAGTAAAAATAATGCTGCCGCCGCAGATAAGCGTTGGAACCTACAGCGCAACCCTCCTAATTTCCACCCTAAACATGGAAGGTGCTTCCACCGGAGGCGGGTCTGGCGCAAAGTTCATGCCTGGAGTCATAGTGCCAATAAAAGTGGACATCACCGGCGAAGAACTCATGGACTACGACATAACGGGATTCACAGTAAGCGACGCAGAGATAGACGAGGCGGTAGACTATACAGTGCAAATAAAAAACAAGGGCAACGTCCAGATAATACCAAACATAACCGTTGAAATACTGAACCAAGACAAGAGCACAACCCTCAAAACTGGTGAGGTTGACATGGCGCCCATACTCCCCACAACAGAAGAAATGATACGAGGTTCAATAAACTCCGAAGGACTGAAGACCGGGAAATACTGGCTTAAGATTACAGGGTATCTGAGGGGAAAGGTTCTGACAAAAAAAGAAGTAGACTTCAAAATACTGGAAACGGGAACCATATCCATAGAAGGCGTTTTAAGCGACTTGATAGTGGCAAGAAAGGCCGCGCCGGGCGACAAAATAAAGATTACAGTTTACTTCAACAACACCTGCCTTAAAGTCCTGCAGGCAAAGTCGTCTTGCGAGATATTCAAAGCAGGAAAGCTTTTGGACACAGTCGAAAGCAGCCAGCTTAGGGTTGACCCAGGAGTTGCCGGAGAACTGGTCTCATACTACACGCTGTCTGACATGGGCCAGTATGAGCTAAAATGCAGGGCGTACTACCACAACAAACAAACCGACATGGTTGAAAGAATCGTGACTGTGGAGCCTGAAAGCCAGGTAGACTACATGGCATACCTAATATATGCGCTCATAGTACTGACGACCATAATCCTGGCGTACACGATATACAGCAGGTACAAGCGGAGGTGATTCAGTTTCCACGGGTTTTCCCCCTAACGGGGATCTGTCCCTCGTAAGGGTGTCCCTGAAGGGACATGTCTTTGGAAGACACATGCACCTGAACGAGGTGCACCTTCGGGGACAGTTTTCGGTTTTCAGCCGTTAAATTAAGTATATAGGGTTTTAAGTCGGGCCGTTAAATTAAGTATATAGGGTTTTAAGTCGGGCCGTTAAATTAAGTATATAGGGTTTTAAGTCGGGCCGTTAAATTAAGTATATAGGGTTTTAAGTCGGGCCGTTAAATTAAGTATATAGGGTTTTAAGTCGGGCCGTTAAATTAAGTATATAGGGTTTTAAGTCGGGCCGTTAAATTAAATATGTTAATTTATCGTTGAAAAAAATAAAAATGAAAAACGAAGTAAAAATACCGGTATACATGGTTCTTGGAATAACAACCTCAATCATACTATCTCTGTTCATAATCTTAATAACCCTGCCAGTGGAAACACAAGCAGACGTAGGACAACTGAACTTCACAGTAGGAAACGCAGCGCCCACAGTAGGGACAGTAACCTGCGGTCATCCTACACTAGCAGAAGTCACAGACTACGCTGCAGTATGTTATGCAACGCTAACTGACACAAACGGATATCAAGACATATTAACATGCAATGGATCCTTCTACAAGACTACTGCAGGACTAGCAGGATCAGAAGACAAAAATGTCAGATACGGCAACAGCACTTGCATCCTCTACGGAGGCAGCGGAAACGACGTAACCTGCAACTGCACGTTCTACATGAAATACTACGCAGACGGAGGCGTGGAGTGGAGCGGCAAGCTCATGGCAATAGACGGGACAGGAGAAACAGGCACCGCCACAGGCACCGTAAACTTGGAAAGCAATAAAGCAATAATGCTGCCTGTAGGCAACGTACTTTGGGGTACTCTAACGGTAAATACACCGTATGCATTCAATGCCGGCAACATTACTCGGGCAAACAATACAGGAAACGTCAACGTGACCCTGGCAGTCCAAGCAGCGTCAGGCACAATGACATGTGCTCCATCGCCAGCGAACGTGAACTGCAATCAAATCAAAGTTTTGAATGCAACCGGCGCTTACGCAAGTGGTCTGGCTTTGTCAGAAGGCGCGCAAAACCTGCAGTTAGCTGGGATGGACAACATGTGGCTTGACAACGTAAATGATGACGCCCCCTACACATTGGACAACCGGACAGCATACTGGGCGATAAACGTTCCAACTGGAGTAAACGGAACCTGCACAATCACAATAAACCAACTCGCAGCTGACGCATTAGCTGGCACCTAAAAACAAAATGAAAAACCACAGACTAACACTAACGGCAATCTGCATAATAACACTGTTCTTAATAACAAATGTTTCAGCCATAGGCGTAAGCCCAGGCACAGTAGCCTTCAGCCGGATGGTCCGCGGCGGATACGCAGAAAAAACTCTGGCCATAAGCACGGCAGGAGATGAAGACTTGATTCTTAAAATAGAGGCCACTGGAGACGTAAAAGATTGGCTGACCTTCGAACCCAGCGGAAGCCAAATACTATTGCCCAAAAAATCTGTAAAACCCATTTTGGTGAAAATAGCAGTTCCAAGCACGGCCAGAAACGGCCTCTATGAAGGCAACATAATGGTATCAACACTATACCAGGGAGGTGAAGGCGGAGAAGTCTCAGGCGCCAGATTCATGCCAGGAATCATAGTAAAAGTACAGCTGACAATAACAGGAGAAGAAGTAGCGGGCTATGAAATAAAATCCGTTTCAGTCAAAGACACGGAACAAGGCTACCCAGCTGAATTCCTTGTGAATGTTGAGAACATTGGAAACGTCATCATAACGCCCAAACTGCACATAACAATATTAAACAGCGAGAGAAAGGAGACAGGTAAAATCCTGGACTACTCTGAGACGACAATATTGCCCACAACATCAAAGCAGTTTTCGATAAAAATGCCAACCAAAGGCATGGAAGTGGGGGCTTACTACGCTAAGATAACCTCAGACATGGGCGACGAGCAGACCATGTTCTTCCAACTGCTTGCTCCTGGAACACTGGCGATAAAAGGAACCTTGGAGCAGATTTCCCTGAACAAGATATGGGTCAAGCCAAATGAAATAGTGAAAGTCGAGGGGGCTTTCAAAAACGAAGGCGAAGTGATAATAGAACAGTCAGCCAAAATAAGATGCGAAGCCCATTTGATAGATCCCCAGTACAACACAAAGGCCTTGGTGAAGCAGTTTGAGGGAGCAGACGCCATGACAGTCCCCATAGGCGGGGAAGTAAGTCTGGACACTTCTTTCACGCCAGAAAAGTCTGGGAGATATTCAATAGAATGCTTTGCAATATACAGCGGAAAGAGGACAGACGTCAAAAGCACGATACTAAACGTACTTCAAGAGCCAGTCGACTACACCATATACTACATTCTGATAGGCGCCATCGTGGTTGCCATAGTGTTCTACATCACAAGGCTGAGCGACGACGGCAGGACTAGAAGGTTTAGGCGCATGTGGGGCGACTACCTGAACATAAAGTAACTGAAGATGGACAGGGTTAAAACAGGCATTCCAGGAGTTGACGAGATTCTCAACGGCGGCTTGATTCAAAACAGCGTTACAATCATTTCGGGGTCTCCTGGAATAGGAAAAAGCAACTTTGCGATGCAGTACCTCTACAACGGCGCCTCCCAGTACAACGAGCCCGGGGTTTACATAACAGTCGAGGACACGCCCGAAAAGGTGAGGGAGTATGCCAGAGCTTTCGGCTGGGATTTGGAGAAGTATGAAAAGGAGGGCAAGCTTGAGATTGTTGCCCAGCCGATTTACAGCGACGAAAAGCAGAAGAAGGCGGAGGCCAAAAAAGAGACGCTGGCAGGCACCATAAAGAGGCTGAACGCCAAGCGCGTTGTTTTGGATTCAGTCACATTGTTCAAGTACCTCTTTCCGGATGAAATCTCCAGGAGGGTTAACATATTGAACTTCGTCAAGATGGTCAAGGACCTTGGCTGCACCACCATCCTAGTGGCGGAGCAGCACGAGTCCACGCCAAGCATAACCTACGCAGACGAACACTTCCTTGCAGACGGCTTGATGATAATGTTCTGGCTACAGCACAAGGAAAAGCACGAGCGTTGTTTCAGGGTTGTTAAAATGCGCGGCTCTCCGATAAACCCTGACATAAGGCCTATGGACATAACAGACAAGGGCATTATCATATACCCCACACAAGTGCCGTTGTCCTTAGAGTAAAGCTTCTGGTCAACTACATTTACTTTGCTATAACAATTCATGTGTTTCTAATGCCCAGTTTTCTTGCCCAGACAGGTTATGGCAGGCAGGCCTCGAAATTCCATTTTTAAGAATCATGTTGTCCTGCTTGCTTGCCAGAATAAGTCAGGAAAAGCAGGCGGCAACCCCCTATTTGCGTAGATAAGTATATATCTCTTGGTTCACATATTTACACGATGGCCGAAGCCAAAGGCAGGATACTGGTTTTGGTGATTCCAGAGCAGAAGTACACCAAAGACCTAATTGACGTTTCCAAAAGTCTCGCAGATAAATACTCAAGCATATGCTATGTCTCGTTGAACCGGCCCTGCAGCGATCTGACCAAGCTTTTGGCTGAAAGTACTGTGGACTTGAAGAAATTCTAAT